>CAZYEJ010000078.1:0-2959 GCA_964646435.1 uncultured Thermodesulfobacteriaceae bacterium | reverse complement strand
ATACAACAAAAAACCCTATTAATTTTTGTTCAACTTATTTATCTCCCGTTCCTAAGGTCACAGAAGAAATAAACCGCACTTGCTCATAAAGTGCCATCGGATTATCTTGGGTCGGTCATGAAACCAACAGATTTTCTGCCTTTGATAAGAAGACCAAGCCGTTATCTTGGCAATGAAATTAATGCCTGCCACAAGGACTGGAGCGAAGCAAGTCTCCGAATCGTTCTTATCTTTCCCGATCTCTATGAAATTGGGATGTCTCATCTTGGACTTCATATTCTGTATCACATAATCAATGAAATACCTTGGGCATTGGCAGACAGGGCCTACTGCCCCGATATTGATCTTGAAAAACTCCTGAGATCTGAAAAAGTGCCTTTATGGGGTCTTGAGAGCCAGCGTCCATTAAGCGAATTTGATGTCCTGGCCATAACCCTTCCATATGAACTTTGCTATACTAATATCCTGACTATTCTGGACCTTGCAAATATACCCATCCGGGCAGAGAAAAGAAACAACCCCAAGTGGCCCATAATCCTTGGGGGAGGAAGTTGCTCGGTTAATCCTGAACCTGTTGCTGATTTGTTTGATGCCATACTGGTAGGAGACGGAGAGGAAGCCCTGCCTGAAATCGCAGGTCTTATAAAAGATTGGCGAGAGACAGGGAACGACAAAAACGAGATTCTCGTCGCCCTTTCCCGTATAGACGGCGTCTATGTACCGGGATTTTACAGGCCAAAATATCAAGTGGACGGCTCCTTTGCCGCCCTTGAGCCCGGAAGGCCCGAAGCAGGTCTTGTAAAGCGCAGGATAGTATCTGACCTCGAAAAGGCCCCTTTCCCCTCTCGCCCTCTCGTACCGTATACCCAGATAGTCCATGATCGTATGGGAATCGAGATAGCAAGGGGCTGTACCCGTGGTTGCAGGTTTTGTCAGGCAGGCATGACCTATAGACCCGTACGTGAACGCTCACCTCAAAAAATCCTCTCCCTGCTGGAACAGGCCCTGGCCACATCTGGCTGGGAGGAACTCTCGCTGCTTTCTCTGAGTACGGGTGACTACAGATGTCTTTTGCCCCTGTTAAGTACCTTGATGGATCGCTATATGCCGGAGAATGTTGCGGTTTCTCTCCCTTCTCTTCGTGTAGGAACTCTTAATCCGGAAATTATGAAACAGATACAAAGAGTGAGGAAAACCGGGTTTACCCTGGCCCCGGAGGCAGGGAGCGAGAGACTGAGAAGAGTAATAAACAAGGGAATTACAGAGCATGACCTCATTGATACAGCAGCCCAGGCCTATAATCTCGGATGGAGCAACATAAAACTTTATTTTATGACAGGCCTTCCGACAGAGACCATGGCCGATGTTTTGGAAATCGCCGCACTCGCAAAGAGGGTCCTTGCAAGTAGCGTGAAAAGGGGCAAAAAAGTTACTGTCAGTGTTGGCACCTTTGTGCCAAAACCCCATACCCCCTTTCAGTGGGAACGCCAACTAAATGTCCGGGAATCCGGAGACCGCCTTGAATTGCTGAAATCTAACCTGAAGGGCCGGGGCCTTCATTATAAATGGCATGACCCGCTTCAGAGCTTTCTGGAAGGTGTTTTTTCCAGGGGGGACCGCAGGCTGACAGGAGTCCTTTACAGGGCATGGAAAATGGGGGCACGTCTTGATGCCTGGAATGATTATCTAATGCCTGACCTGTATAAAAAAGCCGCCCTTGAAGAGAATATCGAGCTTGAAAAATATATAGAAGCAATTGATACAAAGGCACCTCTTCCCTGGGGTCACATTTTAACCGGTGTGAGCAATGAGTATCTGCTGGATGAAAGAGAGAATGCCAGGGAAGAGACTTACACACCGGACTGCAGACATGGTGAATGCCAGACCTGCGGAGTGTGTGATTTTGACCATATCCGCCCCGTAGCTTACGAGAAGGAAAAAGTTCACACTTCATCCCTCACTCAATCACTAAATTACCCAATCACCAAATCACCAAATTCCCCAATCACTTACCATCTGGCCTTCAGTAAGCTGGGAGATGCACGATTTCTGGGACATCTCGAACTGGTCCATGCGTTTCATCGGGCAGCAAAGAGAGCGCATATCCCGGTTGCTTATTCTCTGGGCTTTCATCCCAAACCCCGCTTTTCTTTTGGACAGCCCATACCTCTGGGCACTGAGAGCCTGGCAGAACAATTCGCCGTTACACTGACAGGGCATATGAAGCCGGATCGTCTGAAAAATTTACTGAGTACAGAGATGCCTCAAGGAATCACTATAAGCTCGGTAGAACTCGTGGGCACAAAGACTTCTTTTGGAATTCCGGAATTAGTAAAATATCTGATATTTGTCCCCGGTGTTACAGCATCTCAGGCAGGAGTCTCAATTGAAAAGCTGAACTCAACCCCCAAATGGCCTGTGAGCAGGATACGTAAGAAAAAGCAGATTACAACAGACCTTAAGCAGGTAGTTGAGTCTCTTCAGTCAATAACAAAAAAGGATATGGAAGACAGACATATAACACCCTGCCCCTGGCCTGAGGATGCAAAAGATGAAGAGACCCCGTATTTTTACCTGACGCTCAGGTCCATTGCCCGTTTTAACCTCAAGCCGGCCGAGGTAATAGGGTCGATCATGGGGCTTCCCGAGGAGATGTTGAAGATGTTGCGAATTCTGAAACTGGACCTTACCGATTAAAACATATGATCTGTGGCAATTAGGGAAAAATCTTGTCAATAGGGAGATGAAGCTGTTGATGCTGTGAAAAGTTCTATCGAGGAAGATCGACCTTTTTCGGTAGCTTTTATTGATATTCGAATGCCGCCGGGGCCGGATGGAGTCTGGACAGCAGAACATATCAGGGCTTTGGACTCTAATATCGAAATTGTAATAATAACAGGCTATTTAGTGTCTGAACGAAAAGGCCATTCAGACACAATTTTGAATTCTAAATTTTGAA
>CAZYEJ010000077.1:0-4375 GCA_964646435.1 uncultured Thermodesulfobacteriaceae bacterium | reverse complement strand
CCTGGCCTAAATTGAGAAAACAAAATTTGGGGTTTCCGTTCAGGCACTAATTATGTATTGATTTGAAGAGAGTAAATCATGAAAAAAACCTCGTATTTTTTGTCATTATCCCTGTTTCTCCTGGCATTTTTAGCGGCCTTTGACACTCCGGTCTGGTCTGAGGTCAACAAAAATAAGGATAATATCCTCATGGTTAGTATCGACGTGACACTTGATATGGAAAACCACCGGATAAGGGGAAAGGCCTCAACAGAACTCCCTATAGGAAAACCTGTACTGATATATGTGGGAGGAGTGGAGTTAGACCGTGTCACCCTCGCGGGGCAAACCATAAATCCTACCATTGAAGAAGACTCGTTCAAAGTTGTAGTTTCCGGCAGAAACAGGTTGCTCAGGATTCAATTTCATAGAGATTTTCCACCATTGAGCCCAGGGATCGGCGCAAAAAAAGACCATACAATGGCAAATAACTTCATAGATACAAAAGGCGTTGTATTGCTTGATGGCTGGTGTCCGACATTGGAGGAGTTGGCCCGCTACGAGCTCAAAGCCGCGGTGCCTGCAGACTTCAAGGCCATATCCGAGGCAGATGCAGTGAAGGTGGAATACAGGGAAAAGACAAGTATCTATATCTTTGAATTCCCCCATCCAAGGACCGGCATTTCACTGGTTGCAGGCCCGTATCAAGTCAGCCTGGAAAGCCACAAGGGTATTGAGATTGCAGCATACTTTTTTCCTGAGGATAAAGAACTCGCCCAAAAATACATTGACAAATCCGGACACTATCTTGATCTCTATGAAGGCCTCCTTGGCCCATTCCCTTTTAAGCGATTTGCAATAGTGGAAAACCGTGTCCCTACAGGCTATGGCCTTCCTACTTACACCCTCCTCGGACAAGAGGTGGCAAAACTTCCCTTTATTGTGGATACATCCCTGGGCCACGAGATACTCCACTCCTGGTTTGGAAACTCTGTCTATGTAGATCTAAAAGAAGGTAATTGGAGTGAAGGGCTTACTACATATCTGGCAGACTATCTGTATGAAAAACAGAAAGGGCAGGGGAGCGACTACAGACATCGATTGCTTGTGGACTATCAGAGCTACGTCCATGAAGACAGAGCCATGTCCCTTGCGCAGTTCAGGTTCAGGACAAACAGAGCCTCGAAGGCCGTAGGTTATGGCAAAGGGGCGATGTTGTTTCACATGTTGAAACAGGAGATAGGTGAAGATGCCTTTAACAAGGCCATGGAAAGATTTGTCGTGGATTACCGGTTCAAAATAGCGGGTTGGAGCGAGTTGGAAGCAGTTTTTTCAGACACCAGCAAAAAGGACCTATCTGTCTTTTTTGACCAATGGCTTGGGAGAAAAGACGTGCCGATACTCACCATTAGCAAGGGGAATATCACTTATCCGGGCAGCGGGCTCCAAAGTCTAAAAGTGATTATACACCAGGGTACTGAAAGCCCTTACTCCCTGTTAGTACCTCTAGTATTAGAAACCACATCCGGAGAAGTGCGCCGCAATGTCCGTGTAAAGACTGAAAAGGAATCTGTGGATATCAAAATCAAAGGGCAGCCCCTCAGCGTTACTTTGGATCCGGACTACGATCTAATGCGTAAGCTGGATCCATCTGAGTTTTCCCCTGTGCTCTCCCGCCTCCTGGGATCAGAACACAAGTTTTTTGTGCTCCCTTCGCAATGTCCGGAAATCTATGGTCAATTTGCTGTTTTTCTCAGGTCACTGGGATTTGAAGAAAAAAACATTGACAGCCTGACCGACTTAGACCTGAATAAAGGTTCATTGCTCATACTGGGAGACCCTGCCCCGAGGCTTGAACGACTGACCGGGGAAATGCCTGGCCCGGACAGTGGAGTTATCATTACAGTTAGAGAAAATCCCATAAACCCAAAAGGTGTCGTGGCCCTGGTAAAGGCCAGTTCTTCAAAAGAACTGGGGCTTATCTTGAGAAAACTCACTCACTACGGGCGCTATAGCACATTAAGGTTCAAGGACGGCAAACTGGTGGAAAAAAATACAGCAGGCACTCAGAATGGAATACGCCTAGCCCTGCAAACGGAAATTATGGGGATTGCCGCCAGTGATCTTTCTCCGGTGTACCGGATAATCAACGAGGTATCTGAAAAGCGGGTGATCTATGTTGGAGAGCGTCACGACAGGTTTAGCCATCACATGGCCCAACTAAGGGTCATTCAGGGGCTTGACAGACAGGATCGCCGCCTTGCAGTAGGCATGGAGATGTTCCAGCGCCCGTTTCAGGATGTACTTGACAGGTATCTGGACGGTCAGATAGACGAAAAAACTTTCCTGAAAGAAAGCGAATACCTTAAAAGATGGAGGTATGATTATCACCTTTACCGCCCGATCGTAGAGTATTGCAAGGAGCATGGTATCCCGATCCTGGCGCTCAACCTTCCGGCGGAAATTTCAAAAAAGGTGGCAAGAGAGGGCCTTGAATCCCTGTCAGACAAAGAGTTGGAGCAGGTGCCGGTGGAGCTTGACTGGTCAAATACAGTCTATAAAACACGTTTGAGACAAATTTTTAAAGAACACCCTGAAGGCGCAATTAAAAATTTTGACGACTTTTATCAGGCCCAGGTCCTTTGGGATGAAACAATGGCGCAGAGCGTCCATGATTACCTGGAGAATAATCCGGACCGTCAGATGGTGGTGCTTGCCGGCAACGGACACATTGCCTTTGGTGACGGTATCCCCTCAAGGACTTGCAGGCGCGGGAAATACGATCAGGCAATAATAATAGCTAACGCAACCTGTAATAGTATAGAACAGGACATGGCAGACTTCTTCCTGTTTCCTCCTATGATACAGCCGCCCTTTTCCGCCAAGCTGGGAGTGATTCTCAATGATGAGGACAATAGAGTAGTGCTGAAGAAAGTCATGCATAACAGTATTGCACAGAAATCCGGCCTGAAGTCCGGAGATTTGTTGTTGAGCTTTGACGGAGAGCCTGTTAAGGACATTTCCGACCTCAAGCTCGCCCTGTTTTTTAAGAAGGAAGGAGACACCGCCAGGATTAAGATCAAAAGAATTAAAAGGTTCGCGCGAGACAAGGTCCTTGAACTTACAGTAGGTCCTTTTAAACCTCTGAAAATGTCATTTCACCATACGCGTAAGGGAAGCAGAAAGTAACTTTTAGCTGTTAGCCATTAGCGTTTAGCTTTGAAAAATCAAGGCCTTACGTTAATTAGAAATAACACCCAACGGGTGAAGTTTATAATAATAAAATATCCTGTAATCATTCAACTAACAGCTAACAGCTCAATTTAAGTTATAGAAACTTGAGGATTATGAAAAATGAGGTCAGTAAAGGTAGCTATTAGCTCTAACGTACTGGTCTGCTGTCTGAAGTTTATTGTTGCCCTGACGGGAGGCAGTGCATCTATGTTCGCAGAGGCCATACACTCTCTGGCTGACACCGCAAACCAGGCCTTACTGTGGATAGGTATTCGCAGGAGTCATATTGGTCCATCCCGTGAATTCCCCTTTGGGAGAGGTCAGGAGCGGTTTGTCTGGGGGCTCATATCCGCATGTGGTGTCTTCTTTGTAGGTGCCGGAGTCACCATCTATCACGGCATACACGGACTTTTCTATCCCTACGAGCCTGAGATCAATAAATGGACAGTCATTGTCCTTGCGATATCCTTTCTGGCTGAAGGGGGCTCATTGGTAGTTGCCTGGCATGACAGAAAAAAAGGGGATACTGCAAACCTTGCAGTACTCATGGAGGACAGCGCAGCGGTCTTTGGCGTGATCCTGGTTGCTATTACCCTGTTTCTTGCAAAATATACAGGTCAGGCCTACTGGGACTCCATTGGCTCGATAATCATAGGTATCATCCTTGCTGTCATTGCAATAGTCCTTATGAGGGAAAACCTGGAAAACCTTATTGAAAAGGCCTCGCCTGAAGAACTGCAGGATGAGGTAAGAAAGCAGCTATCCTCTTTTCCACTCGTGGAAGATATCAAGGATATCCGGATGATCGTCCTGACACCGTATGAGCACCGGACCCGTGCTGAAGTCGAGTTTAACGGCTATCTCCTCATAGAGGAAATGGAGGACAGCCTGAGAGATGACTTCCGGGAAATTGAGACATTTGGGGATTTTCTTCAGTTCTGCGCAGCCTTTGCCAACAGAATTACCAGGACAGTAGGGGCAAAGATAGATGTGATGGAGGACACATTAAAGAAAAAAGTCCCTTATCTCAAGAATGTAGACATAAAACCTTCGTAGGATTCCATTTCGCGGGCGGGGATGAACCCGGCCCTAAATAGCAAAGTCGAACATCGAACATCGAACATCGAACGTCCAACATCGAATGAAAAACGAATATCCAATA
>CAZYEJ010000076.1:0-4435 GCA_964646435.1 uncultured Thermodesulfobacteriaceae bacterium | reverse complement strand
CTTTCGTCGACGCCCTGCTGCGCATGGTTGCTTGAATCTGCATGGTATAATTTCGGTGAAACTTCAGATCTATAATTAGAATGTGCTTTTCTATCTTGGCATACCTGTCACACTAATGCGGCCTTAAGACCGCAAAGAGACAAAATGTCTTTCACCTCAGCAGAGATATCGAAAATTCTCAGTTTGACCTCAGGTTCCAACCGTCGCTTAAAGGCAATCAGCAACTGAAGGGCAGCAGTGTCAATAAATCTGACCTTGGCGAGGGAAATAGGGACCTCCTTTGTGTCCTTGAGAGACTCTTCCAGGAATGCTTTGAGTTTATCCAACTCATGGATAGAGAGTTCTCCTTTAAGGTGGTAAATCCCTTGGCCGTCTTGGCTTATACTAAAGGTTCTTGTAGGCATTTTAAAAGCGGTACCAATAACAAAAATTGTAACAATTGAGGGCAATAAAGCATTGCCCATTATTATAAATCGAACACAAACCAGATATACTTTAATTTTGAGCAAACAATTACAAGATATCTTATATCTCTCTTGCAAGTTTGGTATAGGCTGTTGCCCAAACATGCGTATGGTTTTATACTATTAGTACTTACAGTGAAATCATGAATGAGACATAAATGACCAATTCAGAACTTCAGAACCAGGTCTGCCGTGAATGGACGGAAAAGCTTCTGGCTATGACCAAGGAAATGAGGAGGCGTGACCTTTCTCTCTATCTTGGATCAGAGCAGACCCGGAATGACCTCCCTGGTCCCATGGACTTAGCGGACGTTGAGGAAATAAAACACGCCTTTGGCACAGCGGGATTTACCGGCCGGGTTTACTACCAGGCAGTTGATTATTTTATCCGGTCAAAGGTAGAGCCGTTTCAAGCAGTACTGAATACATGGATGCGGGGGGCCAAGGCCAAGGTGAATGCCAGGGATGTCCCGTTTGCCGAAGTAATCACATGGTGCCAGGAAACCGGTGATAACCAGGCCAGGAGTGCGCTAACCAAGGAAGTGCACTCTATTTGTGCCTTTTTGGCCCCTTTCAGTTATGCCTCGTGGAAGGCCCTTTTAAATGTGCTGGAGCACGACCTTGGTTATCCTGAATATATAGCCTTTTGTGAAGAAAAAAGGGATGTCTCGCTGGCAGAATCCGGATCTTATGCCCAGGACTTTCTCAGTGAAACCAGAGAGATATACAGAGATCTCATTGAACCTTGGCTAAACACGGTTACCGGCCTGTCCCTGAAGGACGCCTCCCGTTTTGATGCCATTTACCTATTAGGGCTTCGTTATCTGGACCACCTCTTTCCCCAGGAAATCAGCATAGACAAGATCATGGGCTTTTTCCGCAAATGGGGAATGGACCTTGTTGGGAATCCGGCTCTCCATATCCACTCGGAAGGCATTTCTGGAAGGCAGTCCTACTGTATCCCTGTGGATATACCGGGAGAGGCGCACGTCATTGTAGGGCCTCTTAAGGGATGGTTGGATATGGAATCACTTTTCCACGAGCTGGGTCACGCCCTGAGCTTTATCTACACAGACCCGGCGCTACCTCCTGAAGAGAAGGACTTTTTTCAGTCAGGGGCCCTATCAGAGGCCTTTGCTTTTCTTTTTCAGAGAATGTGTATGTCCGGAGAGTTTCTTCAGGAAATCCTGGGGCTGTCTTCTGAAAATGCTCAGACCGTCTCACGTACACATGCCCTGAAATGGCTTGCCTTGACTCGCCGTTACGCCGCAAAACTGGTTATCGAAGTGGAGAACTTCCGCCTTGGCCGGCTAAAAAAAGGGCAGTCCCTTTACTCTGAAGTGATGGGAAGGGAAGCCGGCTTTTACTA
The DNA here is from genome assembly GCA_964646435.1 of uncultured Thermodesulfobacteriaceae bacterium. Lineage (GTDB taxonomy): Bacteria > Desulfobacterota > Dissulfuribacteria > Dissulfuribacterales > UBA3076 > UBA3076. The sequence goes on along the minus strand of CAZYEJ010000076.1, from coordinate 2,602 downwards.
TGATCCTGAAACCTATCTATTTGATCTTATGCCTGACTTTTACTCCCTTGACTACTTTCAGGCCTTTATCGGAGCTGCCTGTCTTTGGGAATACCTGAACGACGCCATAGGCGAGGATTGGATACTGAATCCTGAGACCGGAAGCATCCTCCGTCGCTGGTGGCACAATGGAAACCGGCTTGATCTCACCGCCTTCCTTCAAGAAACTCTGGGCCGGCCTTTGGAATCCGGGTCCTTTATAAAGGTAAATCAATATGACCTCCAAAGTTGACTTGCTGGAGCTTGATCGCAGATACGTCTGGCACCCATATACACAGATGAAGGATTTTGAGAAGGAAAATCCCCTGTTTGTGGATCGAGCTGATGGGGTATTTTTATTTGATGCCCAGGGACGACGCTACTATGACACCATATCCTCATGGTGGTGCATACTTCACGGTCATAATCATCCCAGGATCAAGGCGGCTGTCAGAGATCAGATGGACAGACTGGAACATGTGCATTTTGCAAGTACTACCCATGAGGGAGCCATCCGTCTGGCAGAAAAACTTGTTTCCTTGACCCCGGATGGACTGAGCAGGGTTTTTTATTCAGACAACGGTTCCACTGCCTGTGAAGTGGCAATAAAGATGTCTTTTCAGTACTGGAAGCATATGGGTAAGACCGGGAGGGAAGGGTTTATATCCATTGAAAGGGGATATCACGGTGACACTATCGGTGCCATGAGTCTGGGCGGGGTCCCCAAATTCAAGGGCCCTTTTGATGCCCTTACCTTTGATTCTTACAGGATACCATCTCCCTATTGTTATCGCTGTCCATATGGTAACCGAACACCCGGTCAATCACCAAATTGTTCCCTTGAATGCCTGGGTCCGCTTGAGAAATTGCTTGCTGATAAAGGCAATGAAATAGCAGGAATCATACTTGAGCCTCTGCTTCAGGCAGCGGGCGGGATGATAGTATATCCTGTGGAATATCTGAAAAGGCTGGCAGAGCTTGTCTCTCACCACCGGGTCCACCTAATTCTGGACGAGGTTGCCACTGGTTTTGGTCGGACCGGGCGCATGTTCGCCCTTGAACACGCTGGAATAAGCCCTGATTTCCTATGTCTTTCAAAGGGACTGACTGCCGGATATATGCCTATGGCAGCCACCCTAACCACTGACGACGTATATAATGCCTTTTATGCCGACTACAAAGAGGGCAGGACATTCTTTCATGGCCATACCTTCACTGGTAATCCCCTGGCATCCGCGGCGGCCCTGGCTTCTCTGGAGATATTTGAGCAAGAGAATGTGCTGGATGGGTTGCAGGACAAAATCAGTGCCCTTCAGTCCGGCATGAAAAGGTTTGGAGAGCTGCCTTGGGTGGGAGATGTCAGGGGGATCGGCATGGTGGCTGCCCTCGAACTGGTCATGGACCGGAAGACCAGGACTGCATTTCCATCTGAGAAGAGGGTAGGGTGGATGATTTACAAAGATGGATTAAAAAAAGGACTGATTCTTCGACCATTAGGTGACATAGTTTATCTTTTCCTTCCTCTTTCGGTAACAGTAGATCAGATAGAAGATATCCTCGATCGGAGTTTTGAGGTTATCTCGGGATTGGATCTGTAGTTTGGAAATAATGTGCAGTATTGATAAAATCAATGATTTGTTAAAACTCCCATTGTCTGAGCTGATGACCTTGGCCAGGGATGCAAAGCTGAGGGCCAGGGGTGACAGCTTTTCTCTGTGCACCATAATGAACGTAAAGTCCGGAAAGTGCACTGAAGACTGCGCATTTTGTGCCCAGTCCTCCAGGTACAGAACCGGGAGTCCTGTTTTTTCCCTCAAATCGACTGATGAAATTCTGAAAGCGGCGGCAAAAGCCAGGGATGCAGGTGCCGGCAGATTCAGCCTGGTGACCAGCGGCCGGGGTCTTTCCAGGTCTGAAGTGGATGAGCTGGCAGTAGGAATAGAGAAAATAAGGACCGGTGTGGAAATAAGTGTTTGCGCATCACTAGGCATTTTGGACTCTGAGGCGCTTGAAACTCTGAAATCAGCCGGTCTTAGCCGTTACCACCACAATATTGAGACTTCAGAGTCATTCTTTCCAAAAGTAATCTCCACCCATAGCTTCAAAGATCGTATTTCCACTATCCATACAGCAAAGGATGTGGGACTTGGAGTCTGCTCAGGCGGGATAATAGGCATTGGGGAGTCTGCTGAGGACAGGGTCTCAATGGCCCTTACCCTGGCCGGTCTTGGGGTGGATTCTGTCCCGATAAATATTCTGGTCCCGATTCCAGGCACCCCTCTGGCTGCTCAGTCGCCTCTATCAGTGGAAGAGATACTGCGGACCATAGCGATATTCAGATTGTTTTTTCCTAAAAAAGCCATACGTATTGCAGGGGGGAGAGAATCAGCATTAAAGGATTTCCAGGGCCTTGCTTTTTGGGCGGGCGCAGATGCCATGCTGATAGGCGGATATCTCACAGTAGCCGGCCGGCCTATTGAAGTTGATCTCAGGTTGGTTGGAGAGGTAAAAAAGCTGTGGCAAAAAGGGGCTAGTGTCATGTCAAGTGAGAAGTGACGGCAAGATTGCGAAGTAATTTTACCTG
>CAZYEJ010000075.1:0-4659 GCA_964646435.1 uncultured Thermodesulfobacteriaceae bacterium | reverse complement strand
AAATTGAATGCGTTCATCAACAGTACAAAAGCATGAAGGCCAAATTTCCAATTTCAAGCCATAAACGGCTACCTAATGGCTATCGGTCCGCCGCCCTGACAAAGACAGCTAATCGCTCAACTTAGTGCCTTATAGTAATCCTTATACCATGCAATGAACCTTGGAATCCCCTCCTCCAGGGTGGTACTTGGCTTAAATCCTACGTCTCTCATTAAGTCATCAATATTTGCATAGGTGGCCGGCACGTCCCCTGGCTGCATGGGCAATAGATTCTTCCGGGCCTTCTTTCCCAGGCATTCTTCTATTATCTCAATAAAACGCAACAACTCCACCGGCTGATTGTTCCCAATATTATAGAGCTTGTACGGTGCGTAGCTTGAGCTCGGATCCGGTGCATCACCAGTCCAACCGGGATTGGGTTCGGCAGGTCTGTCCAGGACCCTTATCACCCCCTCAACAATGTCATCTACGTATGTAAAATCCCGACGCATTTTACCGTGGTTAAACACATCTATGGGACGATCTTTTAATATGGCATTTGTGAACAAGAAGAGGGCCATGTCAGGTCTTCCCCAGGGCCCGTAAACAGTAAAAAAGCGAAGCCCTGTACAGTGCAGACCGTACAGATGGCTATAAGTATGGGCCATTAGCTCGTTGGCCTTTTTAGTAGCGGCATAGATGGACACCGGATGGTCCACATTGTCATGGACACTGAAAGGCATTCTGGTATTTGCCCCATATACAGAACTGGACGAGGCAAAGACCAGGTGCTTGACGTTATTATGCCGGCAGCCCTCAAGGACATTCATAAAGCCCACCAGGTTTGAATCTACATAGGAGTGAGGGTTTATAAGAGAATAACGCACGCCTGCTTGGGCTGCCAGATTGACCACTCCATCAAACTTCTCTGTCACAAAGAGTTCTTCCATTGTCGCCCTGTCCGACAGGTCCTTCCGCACTGATTTGAAATTAACATTTGGTGTAAGCCGGGAAAGGCGTGCCTCCTTGATAGCCGGATCATAGTAGTCGTTCATGTTATCAAGACCCACGACTTCTCTCCCCTCCTCCAGAAGTCGTCCGGAAAGGTGATATCCTATGAATCCGGCAGCACCTGTAACCAGTATCTTTTTGATTGTATGAGATGATTTAGCAGACATTCAATAATCCTCCGGAAAAAACCCTTACTCAACTGTCACACTTTTTGCCAGATTGCGTGGTTGATCCACATCACATCCCCGTGCCACAGCTATTTCGTAGGCCAACAACTGTAAAGGAACGGTGTAAAGGAACGGATTGACATCAGGATCATCCGGTCTGGGCACTGACACAACATATTTTGCGATTCTGGAAATGCCTTCATCGCCTTCTTCTCCAAGAACTATGACAATACCACGCCTTGATTTTACCTCTTCCACGTTGCTAAGCACCTTCTCATAGACATGATCGCGGGGGGCCAAAGCCACCACCGGCATGTTTCTGTCAATCAAGGCTATGGGACCATGTTTCATTTCCCCTGCTGCATATCCCTCAGCATGGATATAAGAAATCTCCTTAAGCTTAAGGGCCCCTTCAAGGGCAATAGGAAACTGGATGTCCCTGCCAAGATATAAAAAATCTCTGTAACTGTAAAAGATATCCGCCAACTCCATGGCCTGATGATGCCACGAGACGAGGCCATCTTCCAGTAACTCGGGAACGGTCATTAGAGCTGAAATTTTGCTGCTGATATCTCCTCTGGAAAGACTACCTCTGACCTGGCTTAGATAAAGCGCAAGGACATAAAGGGCTGAAAGCTGACTGGTAAAGGCCTTGGTTGAAGCAACCCCGATTTCAGGTCCCGCATGGGTGTAAACCGTGCTGTCTGACTCTCTGGTTATGGTACTCCCCACCACGTTGCAAATAGCTATTACAGGTGAATCCAACTCCCTGGCCATGCGAAGCCCTGCCAAGCTATCAGCCGTTTCTCCTGACTGGGAAATCGGAACAGTGAGCACAGTCTTATCTAATATAAGGTGCCTGTAACGAAATTCAGAAGCAAGGTCCACTTCTACCGGCAGACCTGCCCATTTTTCTATCCAGTATTTTGCTACAAGTCCTGCATGCCAGGATGTACCACAGGCAAGAAGTACTACCCTCCTGAGGCCCTTTATCAAATCAGGAGACAGTTCTATTTCAGGCAGGCTCACCTCTCCGAGCTCCGGCATCATGCGACCGCGGTAAGTGTTCAGAACGGCCTGGGGCTGTTCGTAAATCTCCTTCAACATAAAGTGTTTATATCCGGCCTTTTCCGCCATGGTCGCATCCCAGGAAATGGTCTGAGGGACCTTTGCTACAGGCTCGCCATTATCTATGCGCCTCACATCGGCACCGTTTCTGGACAGGGTGGCCATCTCCCCGTCATCCAGAAAGATTACATCCCGCGTATAGGACAAGAGGGCAGGTACGTCCGAGGCCAGAAAACACTCATTGTCTGCAAGCCCCAAGACCATGGGACTCTGCTTTCGCGCGGCAACCAATATGTCAGGATTGCCCTGCCACAGCACACCTATGGCATAGGCGCCTTCAACCTCCATCAGGGCATCCCTGACAGCCTGGACCAGATCTTCATTCAAATGTTTTTCAATAAGGTGTGCCAGGACCTCGGTATCTGTCTCTGACTTGAAGATATGGCCCTCATCCTGGAGCTGTTGGCGAAGGGTATAGTAGTTTTCAATAATGCCGTTGTGAACCACTACCAAGTTCCCGGTACAGTCTGTGTGAGGATGGGCATTGGCCTCGGTGGGTTCCCCATGAGTAGCCCAACGGGTATGGCCTACCCCGATGGAGCTTGGTACATCCCGGATGCCGTCCAATAGCAGGTCCAGATTGCCCAGCTTACCTTCGCTCCTGACGCGGTGGACAGACCCCTCGTAGATATACGCCACCCCGGCTGAATCATAGCCCCGGTATTCCAGCCTCCGGAGGCCATCTAAGAGTATCGGCAATACGCACCTGTGACCAATATAACCTACTATGCCGCACATATGTCCCTCCTATCTTCCGTTCAGAAACCAGAACTAGCAGGCCCCCTTCCTTGCTGCAATCACCCAAAACGTACGCCACAAAATTTTAAAATCGTCTTGAAGACGCCACTCATCAATATATTGAAGGTCAAGCTTGACCACTTCATTGAAGTTGTCAATCTTGCTGCGGCCTGAGATTTGCCACAATCCGGTTATCCCCGGTTTAATGGAAATTCGTCTACGGTGCCAGTCCTCATACTGCGCCACCTCTTCGGGTGTCGGCGGCCTGGTGCCTACCAAGCTCATCTCTCCTTTGAACACGTTCCAAAACTGAGGAAATTCATCCAAAGACGTCTTTCGCAAAAATTGACCTACCTTGGTAACCCGAGGATCATTGGCCATCTTGAACATAGGACCCTGCATCTCATTATTCTCCGCCAGTTCGGCTTTGCGGGCTTCCGCATCTACATACATCGAACGAAACTTATAAAGAAAAAAAGTTCTTCCGTGCATGCCCACCCGCTTTTGCCTGAAAAGGATAGGTCCTGGAAAACTTGACTTTATGGCCAGGCCCAGAATGGGATACAAGATGGCGAAACAAAACAAAGTGCCTAGTCCTCCAACAAAGATGTCAATAAGGCGCTTATAAAAAAGCCCCGACACATCCAGTTTCAAGGAACCACGACACAATAATGGGACCCCTTGCAATACCTCCACTCTTAAAGACGTATATCCAGGAACGAACATGGCCGGGACAATGCATACGCTCACTCCAATGCGCTCGCACATTTCAATGTAAGGTTGTAAAGAACGAGGGCGATCAGGCGGAACGGCAAAAATGACGTCATCTACCCGATTATCCAAAATCACATCTCTAAGATCCTCTATTGTCCCCAGGATGGGAATAGAAGAAGGACCCTGAGAATCGGAATTCGTCTGATCCTCCTCCCTTAACAAGCCGACAATTCGATGGCCCCAGCTCCGCTGTTTCTGTAGAGCGTCGACGACCCGTAAAGAACGCACTCCATTACCTACAAGCAAAATTCGGCGCTGATGAAAACCCCGACTGGCAAGCATCCTTATTACACCGAGCATTAAGCCTTTGTCAATAATGGCAAAAACCTGGAGCACAATGATAAAAATAAAAAGATACCGCCTGGAAACACCAAAATCATGAAAGAAAAACAGGACGGTGCTGATAATGACAAATAGAATAACCAAGGCCTTTGTGAGACGGACCAGGATAGGCCAAAATAAATCCTCGCGCCGGTCAGAATAAAAACCAAGGTGAGCAAGAATAGCATTATTTAGAAAAAAGGTGAGAATGATAAAAGCAGCGAATTCATACTCGCGTAGTAACCAAGTCCCCCAAAAATAATTCAGATAAATCCAACGCGAGAAATAGGCTGCAAATATTACCACCAGTGCATCCAACATCATGATGATATTTATCAAAATATAGGCTTGGTCACGATACATAGTTCAGCTCATTATGAATAATTAAGTTGAGCGATTAGCTGTTAGCCATTAGCGTTTAGGTGTTAGTAACCTATTTGGAAAACACCTGCCCGCCATCGCGAGCTCAGGCGAGGCGGGCGAGGCAACAAATTAACAGCTAACCGCTAAGGCGCCAAAAACGCAAAGTTAAACACAAAGA
>CAZYEJ010000074.1:0-5542 GCA_964646435.1 uncultured Thermodesulfobacteriaceae bacterium | reverse complement strand
GTCGATCACATAACCCGTTATGCTCGCTCCTCGCGCCTTGAATACAACAAAAAACCCTATTAATTTTTGTTCAACTTATTTATCTCCCGTTCCTAACCTGACCTAATGAACAAGGAAGATCGCACAGACACTGCTCAGCGTATGGGCAGTATGAGGCACAGCCAAAATCCATCCTGGGATTTACAAACCGATGGCCGCATTTCTCATACTTTCCACCAGCCCTTTTTTATATGGGCCTCCTTTTCCGCTTCTGCCAACTTTCTGATCTTATAGGCAGAATCCCTTAAAACACCATACAGCACGCCGCAGCCGGTATCTTCGCGCACAGTGTCTCCTTTATCGGCAAGGTCAAGCATCTCTCCTGTGAGTTTGAGCGTTTTTTTAATATTTTCATCACACGGCTTCATCGCATTAATCCCTTTTAAGGATGTATCTCTCTGAAAAAATTTTCAACACCGTACTATCAAGATCTGTGCCAGAATATAATTGTACAAAATAATAGGGGAAAAGGCTTTAATGTTGGGTAGTTAGTTTCTCTTTGCACCGTTGACGTATCTTACCGTAATGCGGATAATCCGAGATACTATTGAGACACTTTATCCTAGATAAACAAAAATGAATCCAACATACTGATATTATGATATATTTGGTAATCAGAAAAGTGCAAAAGTGTCTCATATTAAATCATGAGACATAAACGTCTCATGAGACATCCTAAAAATCTGCAAGAAACCGGTAAAGGGTAGCACGCCCGACACCAAGGAGTCTGGCCGCCTTAGCCTTGTTCCCTCCGCTTCTGGCCAGGGCGGCACGGACACTATCCCAATCCAGTTTTCGGGAAGGGCCCCTGGAGGATTGTTCATTTTGCCATTTTTTCAATTCCACAGGAAGGTCATAAGGCTGAATAATCCGGCCCCTGGATTTGACAAGCGCGAATCGAATAGCGCTTTGAAGCTCACGGACGTTTCCAGGCCAGGGATAATCCTTCATCAGTGCCACGGCCTCTTTGGAAAGACCCGGAGTCTGTTGTCCGTCTTCACTGGCCTCATTGATGAAGTGCTCCAGCAAAAAAGGAATGTCGTTTTTTCGCTTCCTGAGTGGCGGCAGGTGAATCGGCACCACGTTGATGCGATAATAGAGGTCCTCGCGAAAATTGTCTCTCTCCATTTCGCGTTTCAGGTCCCGATTTGTAGCGCTGATCAGGCGTACATCCACTGAGGTAGTCTTTTCGTCACCCACGCGCTCGAACGTCCCGTCCTGAAGGAACCGCAAAAGCTTTGCCTGCATAGGCTTTGGCAGATCAGCCACCTCGTCCAGAAGCAGGGTACCGTTGTCAGCCAGCTCAAACCGGCCTTTTTTATCCCGCACTGCTCCGGTAAAGGCCCCTTTCACATGCCCGAAAAGTTCACTCTCAAGTGTCCCTTCCGGAAGCGCTGCACAATTGACGGGCACAAAAGGATCTTCGCCCCGACGACTCTCATCGTGGATGGCATGTGCCACCAGTTCCTTTCCCGTGCCGGTCTCACCAGTGATGTGGACCGGATAGTCGTTGGTACTCATGTCTCGTATCTGTTTATAAACCTGAAGCATTTTCGGATCATGCCCTATGATCCCGGCAAAGCCCTTGAGATCCCCAAGCTGTATTTTTAACCCGATCAGGTCCGTTACATCCCGAAAAGAGGCGATAATGCCAACAAAGCGCCCAGCCTCATCGGTCCTGCCGTTCACTGTCATCTCAATTCGCTTGGGCTCACCCCTCTTGGTGAGGATATTAAGGGGGTAGGAAAGACGATCCAGGGAATCAGGCGGGCCTTCTTTAAAAGAGCAGCGGCTGCCGCAGAAAGGTCCTCCAAAGGCCTCATGGCAGTCCCTTCCAAGGACATCTTCTCTAAAATAACCGGTTGTCTTTTCAGCCGCCCGGTTGAAAAACAGGATGCGCCTCTCCATGTCATGGGCGATGATGCCCTCAGAAAGGTTATCAAGGATATTCTCCAGGTTCTTTCTGTTTGCCAGATTTTTATACAGTAAGAAAAGGTGAGCTTCGACGAATTCTTTGAACCTTGCCATGAGTTTCTCATACCGTTTTTCGTATTTATTCTCCTTTGAATCAAGCATACAGATAGTGCCAAAGACTTCACCGTCAGGCCAGAGTAGCGGAAAACCCAGGTAGGAAATCATTCCCGATTCTATATCCGGGTTCTTATCCCACTCTTTATCCTTCAACGCATTTGGAACCAGAAGCTTATTCCTTTTCTTTATTACCCTCTCACAGTAAAGGCCGGCCAGATACTCCCTGTCTCCTGCTTTATATGGATTTTTGCTTGATTCACTTGAGCTAAAGACTTCGATGTAAGGCTCATCAATTTTCATGATCAAAGCAGAAGGCACGTTCATGATCTCTGCTATTGTATTCACAATGTCCTGCCAGGTATTGACGATTTCATCAGTTATTTTAATTTCTTTTTTATTAATCTGAGGTCTAAAACTCAGAATTTTAGATGGGTATTGAGTTTCCGGATTTCTGTTTCTGTCCTTTTTCACTTATCCTTACCCTTATCCTTGTCCTGTGAGTCTTATAAGCCTTTTTCTATCTCATCCCTTATCTTGTGCATAGCCTGAATAGCCTTTTGGGAGTAGCTAAGGTCTGCACTGCGAAGTAATGGGAAAATTCGCTTCATATCATCCTCAATGGCACAAAAACCTCCTTTTTGCAAGTGCCGCATTTATGACAGGACGAAATATCCTTAAGGGCCACATCCTCCTCGCAATATCTCTGCCAAACTGAGGATCAAGAAAACTTCATGATTCCAAATTCCTTGTTCGATATTCGGGATTCATGATCAATTAGGGTCTGTGTTTGTGAGGATACTCGGCTCGTGCTGGCAATCTCTGTTATTGAAATTTCTTACAGTATAGCATACCATGACGCCTTGACTGGGTTGCCGGGCAGAAGGGCCTTGAAAGAAGCGTTTCTTGAGCTAGATGGACAGTATACAATTGCCATGATCGACATAGATCACTTCAAAAAGTTCAACGACCGGTATGGGCATGATGTGGGAGATCATGCCCGGAAAAAACCGGAGAAAACTACGACAATCAAGGGATCTCAGAGAAGCGTGTTCGTAACCGTCGCTACACCTCGCAACCGCTGACCATAGGAAATGAGGATGTCTGGCAATATCACCAGTCAAAGCAATTTCAAGAACGAGAGCTTTGAGTCTATAGACAGCAGAGGTAACTGCTGAAAGGGCCTTGCAGGCGTAGGACTGCGCCTGAGAAATCCGGCAACACCAATGGGTTACAGGATGGAAGCCCTTATTGACTATGAGACTCTGCCAAAAATGAAAAAGCTTCTAAAGGTAGTGGGAGGAAGGATCCTTCTGAAAGAGGTCCATTATACTTTTGTTAGGCTTATTATAGAAAAGGTCCTCCACTCTCAGGATTAGTGCACCTATGACAATCCCCCTGATAAAAATTTCAAAAACAGCACAACGGAGACGTATGCCCATTTCTTTTATACGTCAGCACAGAGAAACTCGACTGGTTCTTGACAATAACAATTGTGGGAATATAATTACATTTTTAATCGGTGGGCCCATAGCTCAGTTGGTCAGAGCCACCGGCTCATAACCGGTTGGTCCCAGGTTCGAATCCTGGTGGGCCCATTTATAATAAATGCGAGGATAGTAAAAATTCTGACTGAATACGGGATTGAGTCAAAATCATCTCAGACCGAACAATCTACAATACAGAAGGTGCAACTCCAGCATGTTGCACCTTTTTTCGTCTTGAGGGCCTCAAGCAGAATCAAAAAGTGGGATAAATACCATGACTCCAACTGTATGTGAGATATGGAATGTTCTCAGCAAGTGGGCACCTCCCGGACTAGCAGAATCGTGGGATAATACAGGGTTGCAGGTTGGAGACCCGGATGCGCCTGTTCAGAGACTGATGGTCGCCCTTGATGCTACAGAAAATGTATTAGAGGCAGCCTTTGAGCTAAAGGCCCAGATGGTATTGACACACCATCCTTTACTGTTTCAGCCCGTAAGCTCCCTTGACATCTCAAAACAACTTCCCCGCCTTCTGGCGGGTTTTTTGCGCAAAGATATAGCCCTTGCAGCAGCCCATACCAACATGGATTCGACTGTTGGCGGGGTTAGCGACCTATTGGCTGATGCACTTGGTCTTTCTGACGTAAAACCTCTCCACACATCTGAACCCAACACGCCATCAGTGGGAATGGGAAGAATCGGCAACCTTCCCTATGGTTGTAAATTATCCGAGATAATGCTCAAGGTCTCAAGCATGTTAAGAAATCCGGGCCTTTTAGTAGTAGGCCACCCTGAGCAAATGATTACCAGGGTAGCTCTTTGCGGAGGTTCCGGATCGGACCTTTGGCCTATGGTTATGGATGAAGATGCTGACCTCTTTCTGAGTTCGGAGATAAAACACCACATTGCCAGGGAAGCAGAACAGATGGGAAAGGCCATCATAGACGCAGGACATTTCTACACAGAATGGCCTGTAGTGCCAGCCATGGCTGAATATATGAAACAGCAGGCATTAGATGAGGGTTGGGACTTAAAAGTAGATATTTTTGACGATGAAAGATCCCCTTTCGGGCTCTGGATAAATAAAAATATGAAAACCGGCGAGTTGGTGCCTGGTGCAAGGCCCTTACTCTCTATAAATACTTTTTGCAGTAAAACGGGCGTTGTAACCCCATGAACGGTTACTTTTTTAGACAAGGAGCAAAAATTGAAACCAGAACTTGCAATTCTAGTAAGATTACAAGGTATCGATCTCGAACTTCACAAGATAAATAAGGAAAAGTCCTCTGCTCCAGAGCATCTTGAAGACCTTCAAGAGCGCCTTTCATCCAAAGAGGCGGAACTCAATGAACTCAAGGAACGTATAACTGAAATTCAGAAAAGGAAAGTTGACGTAGAGGATGAATTTGAGTTGGAGAATGTGCGTTCTGGAAAATCTCAGAAAAAACTCTTTTCGTTAAAAACTAATAGGGAATATCAGGCACTGCAAAAAGAAATTAACGAAATAAAGAAGGCCAATACGGCCAGGGAGGATGAAATTCTGGCCATCATGGAGGAAACCGGCTCCCTGGAGGAAGAAGTCAAAGAAAAAATGAAACAGGTCAAGCAATATCGCAAGGGAATAAGGGCAGAGAAAAAACGCATTAAAGAATTAGAGGCCAGACTGGACGCCAAGGCTGCCACCTTAACCGAGGACAGAGAATCTGTATCCAAAAATGTCAGCCCGGACCTGTTATCCAAATATAACTTTCTCAAAGACAGAAGGGGCTGTATTGCCGTAGCAGCAGTGACTGATGGTATCTGTTCTGCATGTAACATGAATATTCCCCCTCAACTCTATAACGAACTGCTTAGAGATGAAAAAATCTTGACTTGTCCTTCTTGTCAGCGTCTAATATATGCATTAGAAGTAAGTTAAACCTGAGTTGAGCGATTAGCTGTTAGCCATTAGCGTTTAGCTTTGAAAAATCAGGGCATTACGTTAATTA
>CAZYEJ010000073.1:0-6017 GCA_964646435.1 uncultured Thermodesulfobacteriaceae bacterium | reverse complement strand
GCATGTGCTTCCTTATCTTCTACAAGCAAAATGATGGTGTTTGACGATCCGCTTCACAATTGTCAGGATAGAGATTCCTGAAGAAAAGAAATGGTCGCGTCAGGGCAGGCTGATTGCGGGAAGCTAGGTTCGCCTTTTTCTGCCATTTCGTTTGAAATGTTGATACGCCTGGTACATGAAGGTCCTAATGGCCGCCTCCCTTCCAGGTTGGAAGCCCGAGTCGTAGGGGGTATCCAGATATGGAATTCTCAGTTTGTTCATAAGAGGCTTTGCGATAGCTGAAGTGATCGTACCGGGCATGCAGGTGAAAGGATAGACATTCACCACGCCGTTATATCCTTCCCTGGCATATTCCACGATTCCAGAAATGCTTAAACAGGCCTCTGTGCCTACATCAAAACAAAACAGGTCCTTTTCTTTAAGAATATTATCCAGATCTGCCAATTTATGGTCTTCGGCCAGGTCAATTAGCGATCTCACCCTCTTGTAGGCCTGCTTCTGTCTGAATTCTTGGTATAAAAGGTCCCCCCCGAAGCCGATGATCCTTTTTAAATAATCCCTCATGGAGCCCAGGCGGAGCTGTTTCAGGCTAAACCGAAAACCTACTCTCGCCTCTCTCAACCTGTCATAGGCAGTATAATTTATCCATTCGGCAACAGAGGCACTCATCACCTCAGCCCCGTACTTTTCCAGAACTCTGATCAAATCCTGATTTGCATAGACATGTGTTCTCAAGTAAGTCTCCCCGACGATCCCAATAAAGGGCTTGGCAGGGATGCTGGGATCAATAATTGTCTTTCCCTCTTCGATAATCTTTTCCAATTGATCAAGGATTTTTTCAAAATCCTTATTTGCCCCGTATTTCTCAAAGCTATCTTCCATGACGTGCATGGATCTCTCGATAAAATCGTCAGTTATCCCGGGTTCCTTTTCATAGGGCCTGACTCTCCAGAGCAACCTGTCAAGGATGTCGGCTAATACTATAGAAAAATAGACAGCTTTCCTGAGATCCCTGCCACGTTCCTTCTCAATTATACCTTCCAGTGAGTATCCATCCCTTGTAGTAAGGGAACCGATTTTTACACCCTTCAACTCAGGAAAAGAATCAAGGACAATTCGCTGGTATTTGTTGTACATGCCGAAACGGCACGGTCCGCCCGATTCGGGCATAAAGTAGACGTAATCTTCCGGCTTGAAGTCCTTTCCCCGCATCTCCTCCTCTTTTTTTAAAAAATACAGGATATCTCCTGTAGTCATTTGGCAGGGATAGCATTCTTTGCCGGAAGTGTATTCCTTTCCAAGGTCAAGGCCCTTATTGGTATCCATTACCTTTGCATTAACACCAAACCCCCTGAATGTTGCTGCGATAAGATGACCTCCTATCCTGTTCATCTGAGGAATCAGGAACGTCTTATTCCTGAGATCAAAACGGCCCAAATTCCTGGTCAGCGATTGGAAATCTACAACTTTGTCTGATTCCATTTCCTTCTAATTTGCCACTTTTAAGTCAAATTTCAGATCTGACCTGGATTTCTGCATCGTATTTTCTATAACGTTCTTATAGGCCTCCAGCCTGGTCATAACACCTGCTACGGCACTGTGCTCATCAAGCTCCAGGATCAGATAGGCCTTGTCTCCCATGATATGCTTGTAAAAATGCTCAATAAAGGAGTCCGGACCGCACCCGAAATTGGTCAAATGAAGACTGAAATAGTTAGGATGTTCCTTTACGAATCTGACAGTCCTCAAGACCTGAGCACCAAATCCCCAATACATGGATGGAAAATCTGAAAGGTCAACCGATGAGACATCTATGAAATCCATGGGCAGCGCGGCTACTCCGATCTTGCTCAAATTCTGACCAAGCCTCAAATTCAGCCTTTTATCGTAAAGATTATATGGGCGACCTGTCACTACCACGATTGGCTCATCAGGGTCCTGATCTTTAAGAATTTTTTTACCTTTCTGGTAAAGCTCCGTGGCAAACTGATTCTGCCTGTCCAAGGCATAATAAAGGGCCTTTTTTATCTCTGCCTTACTTACGCCGAGCTTCGATTGTATCTGCTCTGAAATCTCTAGTGCCAGGAGTTCGGGATCGTAATTTAGATGAATTACCGGAGTCAAAACAGATGACAGGTCAAGTTCGAGGGCCATTCTGACCATATAGGAATTGCTCTGGAGCATGGGACAGTAATACCCGGTTTCCGAAGGCTCAGGCACAGGCATAGTAATAATACTGGGAAGGAAAAGGTATCTTGTTTTTCCTATCAGCTCCTTGATGTGACCGTGGGAGACCTTCACCGGATAGCAGGTCTCAGCCATAACTGTCTCTATCCCGGTCTTGGAGATGTGTGCATTGGTTGGCGGGCTCAGGACAAGCCGGAATCCGAGCTGGTCAAAAAAATGGGCCCACATAATACTCAATTGGTGGCCATAAAGGGCCCTCTGCATACCTACGGTTGGTCGATTGTCCGTCTCCATCAGGGGTTCACCCTGCACTTCCGTGTAAACCCCGGCCATGTGTGCCTGCCAGACCTCCTGTCTCAGTTCAAAAAAGTTCTCTTTCCTGGGTCCACTGCTTTTTGTCAATTCATAGCGACCACACTCCCCGCCCCAGATACTACGACGACCGTCAAAATTATAAATTTTCAGTTTGCATCTATTATGGCAGTGAGGATCTGCATGGCATACTTTTTCGGTATACTCCATCCGGTCTTTTATGGCGCTGTCCAGACCTCTGAAGGTGCTCTCGCTTTTTTTCTCAAGGCGCATTTTCTCCTGCACACTCACAGCAGCGCCATAGGCACCTAAGACTTCTCTGTGTCTGGGGACCAGGAGACCACGTCCAAGGACATTTTCAAAGGCGGCAACAACCCCCTTATTCAAAGAAGGGCCACCTAAGAACATGACCCTTTGTCCTATCTTTCGCTTTCCAACTACCCGGTTCAGATAGTTATAGACGATGGCATAACACAGTCCGGCTATCAGATCTTTTCTCTCTAGACCCTTCTGGTGATAAGACACTAGGTCTGATTCCATGAATACTGTGCATCTCTCAGCCAGCTTGACAGGCCTCTCTGATGAAAGTGCAATCTCCTGAAACTCGCCCACAATATTGATCCCGTATTTATTGGCCAGCTCATGCAAAAAACTACCCGTACCGGCAGCGCACACTTTATTCATGTCAAAATCAAGGGGATAGGTATTGGCAATAGAGATGTATTTGGAGTCCTGTCCCCCGATCTCAAAAATAGTATCCACCTCGGGGCATATCTCTACTGCACCTCTAGCGTGGGCCGTTATCTCATCGATGATCAGGTCTACATTCAGAAAATCTCCTACCACGTTCCTGCCCGAGCCGGTTATGGCCGTGCCTACGATTTCAATCCTTTTCCCTATATCATCGCGGATACACGTAAGGAGCCTCTGGGTGACCTCTATAGGCTTGCCCTGAGTAGGCACATAGGTCTTGCGAATTATCTCGCGGTTATTGTTGATGAGGGCGTATTTAGTAGTCGTGGACCCTACATCGATACCGAGGTATACCCTTGTCATTTTTTGCAAGGACTTTTTCTGAATCTCGTTCGTCTCCGGAAAGGTCGTCTGTCTCAATGCCAACCTGGGCGCCACCGGCACTGAAATCTCATTCTTAAATCCCCCGGTTTTTAGCACATCCAGATCCACTTGGTTTTCCTTGCCGGATTCAAGGGCACCAAAAGCAACTCCCAGGGCGCCTATAGAAGTGTTATGGGGAGGTACGATCAACTCCGGAAAATAGCTTCTGAAGGCCTTAACCTGGAGATCATTCAACGATAGCCCACCGATAAAAAGAATCGGTTCTTCAAGTACCCGGTTGGAGACGATGGTGCTCATGTAGTTTCTGGCGTTTCCAACGTGAAGGCCATAGATAATATCCTCCAGCTTCTCTCCCTTATTCTGGAGATGAATCATGTCAGACTTTGTAAACACGGTGCAGCGGCAGGCCACATTGGCAGGCCTCTGGCTCTTCAGACCAAGCTTGACAAAATCAGCCAATATCTTGTCGATCTCATCAGAGATAAAATCCGTTTTTCTGGTGTACATGGTAGTGGCCAATCTCTGGGCCTGCTGATCGATGAAAGACCCTGTACCGGATGCGCAGGGACCATTGGTATTAAAGTATTCCAATTCCCAGCCACCATCGTAATGATCGATCTGTAAAAGGGCCGTCTCCTGTCCCCCCATACTGATGATTGTTTTAACGTCCGGCCTCAAAAAAATGGCGCCAAGGACCTGGCTTATGGTCTCGAATTCATAAAAAGTCCCCAATTCCTCACTAAGCTTCTTTCCATGGTTCCCGGTAAAAGAAATAGACTGGATTCTCTCTTGCCCGAATCTTTCATACAGGCCCTGAATAAGAGCCAAAACCCCCTCCTCCACTTTGCCAAGGTGTCGCTTGTATGGGAATTCGTAAATAATTTTCCTCTTATCATTGACGACGATACAATTCAGGCTAACGGACCCGGCATCAATACCCACATAGTATAGATCAGAATCTTGAAACAATTTTTTATCGTTAACGGATATCTTTTTCATCAATATTTTTATCTTTCAATGCTTATATCCACTCTCTTCCTGCCCCAGTTAAGGGCCTTTTGATGAGAGCTGAAGTAAACATCAATGCGATCAGGTCCTTTAATAGCAAATCCCCGGTCTTCCACAATACCCCATCCGTAACCAGGAATATACATCCGGGTACCAAAATAATAATATTTGGTATCAGCCGCAATGGTCCCATCCCGTGGCATAAAGAGCCATGGGAAAAAGATCAGTCGAATGGGGATCATCCAGGGATGCACAACACTGTCTATTGAAATGAGCCCGGGATGTGGCTGATGGGGTTTTGTGCCACTAGCGGTACGCCCAGAGTAAGGCTGGCCTTTGCGCTTTCCTGAACTCACATAGCGGTTCCAGACATCCAGCTTCAGATATCTCCACCTTCCACGTTCCCAGCCGCAACATTGCCCACATCCGCAGTATGCGGTGACTTCCATCCGGCGTACGTTGTTACCGGCGCACCCCGAAACCACTAAACACGCAAGCAGTAACCAGGGAAGCATCCGTCTCATTATTTATTCCTCAAATAATTAAAGTATATTCCCATCAACTTGATCAAGAAAGGCCTTGAGTCCGTTTAGGTAAACACTACTTGATGTGATAAATCCATCATTATGACTTCCTGAAATTTCAAGAAAGACCCTGGGCTCGTTAGCCGCATCGAAAAGCTTGCGCCCATGCCTGAAGGAAACGATTTCGTCTTCTTGACTATGGACTATGAGAACAGGACAATGAACTTCCCTGATGGCAGCCAAGGCATTGTACTTATATCTACAAAGCAATTTTACAGGCAAATAAAAATACAGCTCTCCAGCCAAATCCGGAGCTGAAGTAAAAGTAGATTCTATGATAAGGGCTTTGGGCAAATATTGCCCGGCTAACCATGCGGCCACGGCGCCTCCAAGAGATCGACCAAAAAGGATAATATCAGACGGAGCCAATCCATCATGCTCGATCAAGTAGTTCCAGGCCCCTTTTACATCGAGATAACTACCCTCCTCTGAAGGAGTGCCTTCGCTTGCCCCATAGCCCCGATAGTCAAAGATAAAGATGCTGAGTCGAAGGCGATGGAATATCTCTATAGACTCAAGACGGTGGGAGATGTTGCCTGCGTTACCATGGCAGAATATGACCACACCTCTTGGCGAGTCAGCCGGGATGAACCAGCCTGAGAGCTTGACTCCATCCGGGGCTTTAAAGGAAACTGATTTGTACGATAAACCAATTTGATCCGGTGTTGCAACTATCTCACTGGTGGGAAAATAGACGAGGCGTGATTGGGTAAAAAATAGAAAAGCGGCAAGACCGACATAAATAGTAGTAATAAGAATTACGGACTGTAGAAAAATTTGCCACATATCCTGGAAAATAGCTCTTAGGAACGGGAGATAAATAAGTTGAACAAAAATTAACAGAATTTT
>CAZYEJ010000072.1:0-6350 GCA_964646435.1 uncultured Thermodesulfobacteriaceae bacterium | reverse complement strand
CCTGTACTTCAAGTGCCCGACAACAAAGCAGATGCGGTGCCCTGTAAACGCTTACTTTTTTCTTTTGATTTTGGCCCCTACTGCTGCAAGTTTCTGTTCCAGGTGTTCATAGCCGCGATCAAGGTGGTAAACTCTGGATATTGTTGTAGTCCCCTTGGCTGCAAGTCCTGCTAGTACCAGAGAGGCGCTGGCCCTGAGATCAGTGGCCATTACAGGGGCGCTGTTTAATCCCTTTACACCTTTGATGATGGCGCTCCTGCCTTCAACCTTTATGTCAGCTCCAAGCCGTCTTAACTCGGCAACGTGCATGAAACGGTTTTCAAATATGGTTTCAGTAATCACACTGAGGCCACCGGCCAGGGCCATCAGCACCATGATCTGGGCCTGCAGATCAGTCGGGAAACCGGGATATGGCAGAGTCGTAACATCCACGCTGTGCAGAGCGCCTTTTTTCCTGACGGAAATACGGGCATTATCTACTTCAATCTGAAGCCCGGTGCTCCTGAGTTTGGATATGACCGCCTCCAGATGATCTGCTAAAATGTTTTCAATTATCAGTTCTCCGCCAACTGCCCCCACAGCCATCATGTATGTGCCGGCCTCTATGCGATCCGGGATTATTTTCCAGCCAACAGGTTTTAGTTTCTGGACGCCTTCTATCTTGATGGTATTTGAACCAAGGCCCTTGATTTTTGCCCCCATTTGGTTGAGCATCTGCCCCAGGGCAATCACCTCCGGTTCCCTTGCAGCATTTCCCAGTACAGTTGTCCCTTTGGCAAGAACCGCTGCCATCATCAGGTTTTCCGTACCTGTCACAGATGGCGTGTCAAAGTAGATATGCGCTCCATTCAGTCTACCGGCCTTTGCCTCTATATAGCCCTCTTTGAGCCGGAGCTTGGCCCCCATGAGCTCAAGGCCCTTTAAGTGAAGATTTATGGGACGGGCACCGATGGCACAGCCTCCGGGAAGGGAGACACGGGCCTTTCCAATACGGGATATAAGAGGTCCAAGCACCAGAATTGAAGCCCGCATTTTGCGTACCAGGTCGTAAGGGGCCTCGTGGTCAGAGAGTCCTGAGGAGTCTATGTTTAAGAAATCAGAGTCATTATCTGCGCTGTAATCTACCGTAACGCCCAAGTCAGTCAGGAGATCAGTAAAGGTCCTTATGTCAACCAGCCTGGGGATATTCTGCAGTCTGAAGGTACCGCCGGTGAGGAGCGTTGCCGCAAGAATGGGTAGGGCCGCATTTTTGGCCCCGCTAATCCCGATGGTTCCCTTGAGCGGGTGCCTGCCTTCAATGATTAGTTGATCCATGAGAAACCAATTAAGAGTTAAGAATTAAGAATTAAGGTTGAATGCGAGCAATTTCATGATTAAGCGAACCCAAATCAACAATCAACAATCGACAATTATCAATCCTATCTGGGTACTTTCCCCTTGTGCCACAAATACACTACAGGGCTGGCTACGAATACTGAGGAATAGGTCCCAACCAGCACTCCCAATAGCAGAGTAAAGGCAAAGTCATGTATTACGACACCACCAAATACAAAGATGCACAAGACCACCATCATCGTGGTCAGAGACGTAATAATTGTCCTGCTCAACATCTCGTTGATGCTTCGATTTATGATCTCGGCAAAAGGCAATTTTTTGTAACGTTTAATATTTTCTCTGATTCTATCAAAGACGACTACGGTATCAGTGAGGGAATAGCCACCAAGCGTCAGGAGGGCGGTTATTGTAAGGAGTGTTATTTCCTTGTTCAGGATAAATAGAATGCCAAGTACTACCAACACGTCATGTAAGGTGGCAGCAGTAGCTGCTACTCCAAAGCTCAAATTGAATCTGAAGGCCAGGTAACAGATTATGCCCGCAAATGATATTAATATTGCTATTAGTGCCTTACGCCTCAGTTCTTTGCTCACGGTTGAACCGATCTCTGCCTTGCTTTCTATTACAAAGTGGGTCTCGGGAAGGCCTTGTTTTAAGCTGTTGGTTATACTGGTCTCTATGTCTCCCACAGTAGCTACTGATTTTTTGACGCGTACGATTAAGACGTGTTCCCCTGGCACTTCTTGAAGGGAGTAACCCTCGACACCTTTTTTTGTCAGGGCCTTTCTTACCTTGTCCAGGGTAAAGGGTTTGTCCGCACGGTACTGGACCATGGTTCCACCGGAAAAGTCTACGCCCAGATTGGCTGCCCCTCTTACGATCTGTATGAAGCCTGCGAGACCTATAGTTACCAGGATCACTGACAGTGCGAAGGCGAAATTCCTGCGTCCTATAAAGTCCAGGCTGGTTTTCTTGATTAACTGGAGAAATCTCAGGTTAGTCAGGGCATGCTTGGACAGTAGCCCATCATATACCATCCTGGTTCCAAAGATGGCAGTAAAGAGGTTGATGACAATACCGGCGGACAGGGTGACGGCAAAGCCCTTGATTGGGCCGGTTCCAAACAGGAACAGTGCTATGGCGGTTATAAGAGTAGTAACATGGGCGTCTACGATGGTCCAGAATGCCTTGTCATAACCCCCGTCAATAAATGCCTTAAGGGGTTTTCCGAGGGCCCTTTCTTCCCGCATGCGCTCAAAGATCAGCACGTTGGAGTCAACCCCCATGCCAATGATGAGTATGATGCCGGCTATGCCGGGAAGGGTCAGCGTGGCCTGAAAAAGCGCCAGAACAGCCATAAGAAAGAGCAGGTTCAGGAACATAGCTATGTTCGCTATGAAACCTGAAAACGTGTAATATATGACCATGAAGACAAGCACAATAGCTGCTCCGAGCAGACCCGAATACAGGCCGTGCTGTATGGAATCATGGCCAAGAGACGGACCTACCGTGACGTTTTGAATGATGCTGATCGGCGCGGGCAGGGCCCCAGCTCTCAGCACAATGGCAAGGTCGGATGCCTCTTCAGTAGTAAATGAGCCGGTGATCTGGGCATGCCCTCCTCCTATACGTTCCCTTATTACCGGTGCAGAGCGGGCTACTCCGTCCAGGACAATGGCAAGACGCTTGCCCACATTATCACCGGTGATTTTATCAAAGAGTCTTGCCCCCCGATCTGTAAACTCAAGGGCAACATAGGGCTCGTTGTAGGTCCCGCCGATCCGGACGTGGGCAGTCTTTACTGTATCCCCTGTCATCAGCGTTTTGTCCTTGAGAAGAATCGGCGTTTTTTTGATTTTGCCTGTGCGATCATCGACATCCTTAAGGAAGCAGATTGAATCGTCCCTGGGTATTTGGCCCTTGAGGACCGAGTTAAGTGTCTTAATGTTATAGCCGGCTGGAAGGCGGCCGCTATCTGTGGCCTGGCCTATAAGTCTTCCAAGATCCACTCCGGTCTCGTCATCCACCAGCTTGAACTCCAGTTGTGCGGTCTGTCCTATGAGCTTGAGGGCCCGTTCAGGGTCCTGGATCCCCGGAAGTTGGACTACTATTTTTTCCTCGCCTTGACGGACGATTACAGGTTCTGTAACACCAAACTGGTCTATCCGGTTACGAATGATCTCCAGAGATTGATCGACCGCGTTTTCTCTTATGAATTTTTCTTCTTCCGGGGAGAGTTTTAATACCAGGCTGGGGAATTTTCCCTCTTCTTTTACCTTTACGAGTTCAAGGCTTTGGAATTCATCTTCCAGGACGGCCTTTACCCTTCCTACTGCGTCCTTGTTAGGAAGAAAGAACAGTATCTCGTCAGGGTTCGGACTTGGGCGGCGCACCAATGTTATCTGCCTGCGCCCCAGTGACTCCTTAAGGTCCGTTGCCGCAAGATCTGCAGAGTTTTTAACTGCCTGGTCCACGTCTACCTCGAGGATGAGATGCATTCCTCCTTGGAGGTCCAGACCAAGTTTCAGGCCCTCGCTGTAGATATACTTTTTGAACCAGTCAGGCGTACCTTTATAGAAAGAGGGCAGTACAAAAACCACAGACAAGGCAATAAGTGCTGCCATCAAGATAAATTTCCAGCGCAGACCTGTGGGCATAATCAAGAATCTCCCATTTTGATTTTATTGGTTGAGTAGACAACTCTCACAATTAACCTCAAGTGCGGCTAGTGAGAGAACCAATTTGTAGTTCTGTTTCAAGGACATGGAATTCTTAGCCAGATACGGGACTTTTTGCAAGAAGATTGTGGGCACAGAACTCACAAATCAACGATTCATATCTTCGGTGAACCCTGAACGGTTACGAACAGAGTGCCGTCGCGCTTCGGCTACGAAGTTCTTGGCAGCATCGGGGCAACTATTAAAATGTAGATGTATATAGCCGGCAAGCGTGTTGTTCCATGTGTAACCTTCAGGGGCAAGAAGGCTGTTGCCGGCATTTCTGACCTCGTAAACAGAGATTATTGATTTATCATGAGACATTGGCTCAAGTAAATTGGAATAATGGAATTCGTGTCCTCTAATTCTTGTGCCGGCCGGGCCGAGTATAGTATCCTTTTTTAAAATAATTTTTCTGTAGCCAAGAGCATAACGCCTTTTCTGCATGTTTACCATAAAAGGGAATAGGCCGATCCAGGGATGTTCCGGCCCTGGCTCTTCTTGAACCAGGCCCCGGCACAGGTACAAAAAGCCCCCGCATTCTGCATAGATAGGGAGATTCCTCTGGGCCTTGGTCAGTATTTCTTCTCGAAGGTCCCTGTTTGTTGAAAGTGCTTCGGCGTGCAATTCAGGGTATCCGCCTCCAAGATAAAGCCCCTGTGTTCCAGGAGGCAGGGAATGATCTCTAAGGGGGGAGAAAAACACGATCTCCGCACCGAATCTTTCAAGAATGTCAAGATTTGCCTGGTAATAGAAACAAAATGCCTCATCCTTTGCAATTGCAATACGGACCGGACGCGAATGGGAAATGCCGGGGCGTTTTATTGCTCCGGTTTGATCAGCCGGACGAATATCTTTCCTGTTTTGCCGGATTATTTTTAGCAATGAATTTAAATCGCAGCCTTTTTCAAACCAGATTCTAAGGCGATCTACTTGCTCTGTTTCAAGACCGCCTTCTTCAGCAGTTATGAGTCCCAGATGCCTTGATGGAAGCTGCAGGTCCTGATTCCGAAACAGAGTGCCGGTCCACGACAGTCCCAGAGGAGACAGTGCATCTTTCAGAAGCGCAGCATGCCTCTCACTTCCCGTTTTATTAAGGACTACTCCGGCAAAGCGTAAGCCGCTATCGAATTCAAGATAGCCCTTGACCAGCGCGGCCACACTCCTTGCCATACCAACGACATCCACTATCAATAGGACAGGCAGATCCAGCCATTTTGCGATTTCTGCAGTAGAGCCTGATTCAGAGGTTCCTCCGGCACCATCAAAGAGGCCCATTACCCCCTCAATAACTGAAACATCCGCCCCGGTACAATACTGAGAGTACAACTCCTGCACTGAAGACTTACTTAAAATCCACCCGTCAAGGTTGTGAGAAGGGCATCCGCACACTGAGGCATGGTGTCCGGGATCAATAAAGTCAGGGCCCACCTTAAAGGGAGCCACCTTAAGGCCCATTTTTTTCAGTGCTGCCATTATGGCAAGGGTAACTGTTGTTTTTCCGCAGCCGCTGTGTGTGCCGGCAATTACAATGCCCGGTGGGGGAGAATCGGTAGATCGCTGCTCAAAAGGCCCTAGCATGTGAGGTGAACTGCAAAGGCAACGGCCTCGTGTCCAAGCTGCGTTGCCAGTTCATTGAACCTCTGTATGGCCGGTTCGGTGGGAAGGGCCTCTATGCGGATGCCCTTGGACTCGAGTTCCTCCGAAAGCCCGGAGCTTAGAACCATTCTGCCGTAAGCACCTGTTCCGACTATCAGGGTACTGGGTTTTGCAGCCACAACATCCAGGATATCAGAGAGTTGAAGGGTATGTCCTTGTGATCTCCACCAGTTGTCAAAGGTCTTTCCTCTAATAATTTTCAGGTCATTTGTATAACGTATTCCATCAATTACGATTTTAGCAAATTGATATGACTCAATCTTCACGAGCCCAGCCTCCTTCATGGCCACAAAAAAAGCCGCCCCACTTTATGGAAAAATATAGATTGCTCCCGGTGTATGTAGTATAATTAGTGTCTGAACGAAAAGGCCGTTCAGACACAATTTTGAATTCTAAATTTTGAATGTTGAATTGAAAAAGGAAGTAATCTTAATATGTTAATTGTCCATGGCCTAATTGAGAAAACAAGATTTGGGGTTTCTGTTCAGGCACTATTAAAGATATTTATTAACTTGATATCAGCAGATGCTCCTGTTGACAAGATCCGGCTTGGTGAATATATGGAATAGATCTTCGGTCGGGACGTGGCTCAGTCTGGTAGAGCACAGCGTTCGGGACGCTGGGGTCGGAGGTTCAAAT
>CAZYEJ010000071.1:0-6548 GCA_964646435.1 uncultured Thermodesulfobacteriaceae bacterium | reverse complement strand
GATGGTTGAAATACTTCAGCCTTCAGTCTTCAGCCTAAATAGTTACCAAATGTTTAATGAAAAGGCTCAACAGTATATCAATCGGACCAATGACTTATTCCTTCACGGGTTCTAAGCCTCAACCTCTACTGGATCTGTTTCAGCCACCTGTTCCCTGATTTCCAGCTTGCCTTCTCCTAATAGAGTAGTCTTCAGCCAATCGATAGCAAGATCAAGCACCGCCAGATCGTCTTCTGAAACTTTCTTTTTCCTTTCTTCCGAAATGATATATACGTTGAGGAACATGCTGTCGAACACGAAACGACGGAATCGATCCACATTGTAGCAGCCCATAAAGAACATCTGAAGCGTTTTTTCAGGAATAGTAACGAATGGACCCAGGGATTTGCGCTTGAGGATTATTTCCGTCCAGCCGAGATTTGCCTCATCATAGGGAATGATACCCTGGTCTTTACGCCATTCCTCTATTGTGAGTTCCCTGCCGAGATCGTGTCCAAGGCAGCGGCTTTCCTTTACCAAGGCAAAAAAATGTTCATCGGAATTCAGGTCCCTGTTGTGGAACATCCCGGCACTTAAAGGATAGTACCTGCATATCAACGGGCGATCCTCATATATGCCGCACCCGGACTCATCCAGAAACGGACAGGTCTTTTCCTCATCTTCCAGCATCTTCATGACAGGGATCGGCAGATCTGTTTTCTCAATATGTCCAAGGGTTGTATAAATTTGAAGAAATTCATCTGAAGATAGGCCCAGTCTCTGTTTCATGCGGATTATGTCGCATGGAGTCAGCATGATATAAGCATCCTTGCAGCACTGAGTATAGCAGGCCATTTCTTTTTCACAGGCAAAGGTAAAAGTGCTGTTAATATCCATTTGAATAGGGGCTATCAAATCTTTTTTTTCTTTTTGTACATGCATAACTTGGCTTTCCTCGCAATCCAGAATTTTGCAAACGGCTTTGTAGACTACTATAATCGCGTTACAGGGATAAACAAGTAGCTAGTGTCTGAACAAAAAAGCCATTCAGACACAATTTTGAACTCTAAATTTTGAATTTTGAATTTAAAAAAGGAAGCAAACTTAGGCATCTTTCATTATACAGTTTACACTGACTGCTAAAAGCTAAGCGCTAATAGCCGTTCAAGTGGATTACCCCAGTAATCCGCGATGGACCTTCTGTTTTATTGCCGAGGATAATTATCTATGGAATCCGAAAACAAGGTTGCCATTGTCACTGGTGCCATAAAAGGCATTGGCCTTGCCATAGCCCTTGAGCTATCCCGTTCAGGGGTTAAATGTGTTTTGCCTTACCACGATTGGCTGGATAGCCTTGAGAGTATGCACAGGCATATGAAGGAAACAGGCGTTGACTACCATGCCGTTCCGGCTGATCTTACTTGTCATAAAGACGTGAAAAAGGTGATTCACACCGTTCAGGACAGCTTTGGGCGTCTGGATATATTGATTAACAACATAGAAAGGGGCGGTTGGCCTGTAGTTCACGGCCCTTATGTGCCGGAACAGTGGAACTTGGAGTTCCAGACCACTGTGACTGCTAAATGGTACCTCTTTGAGGAGGCTTTACCAATCCTGAAGACCCAGGGGAATGGAGTCGTGGTCAGTATTTCGTCCATAGCCGGATTGGTGGGAAGAAGTGGACCGGCGGGTCTGGTGTTTAATGACTGCTACTCACTGTCAAACAGGGCCATCCAGTCCCTTACCGAGGCCTGGGCAAGACGGGGTGCCCCTGAAGTACGGGTCAATGAACTCATGCTGGGTTTTGTTGAAACGCGTCATGGACCGCATACCAGGGGTTGGGAAGTGATGAGCATTGAAGAACAAAAGACCATACTTGATCATACTCTTTTACAACGTACCGGAAGGGTTGAAGAGGTGGCAAAAATGGTGCGCTTCCTGGTCTTTGACGCAAGTTTCATGACCGGGTCAACCATACGAATGGACGGAGGCTATATTCTGGGAGGAGATAAAGCGGTCTCTATGCCCAAAGGAGTTGTCGACCCTGGCGAGCCTACTTTTGGAGGTTCTATCTTACCTGAGACTGCTGTTAAGAAAATTCGGTCCTTAGACAACTGAAGCTGGTATAAAAATCCGCGAATACAGATTCTGCGCGTAACGGTCAGTCATCCCCGCGATAAAATCACAGACCCTGCGCTCATAGGGGGTCTTGTCATCGAGGTCTACTGCTTTTTCTTCAAACATTCTGGTGTTTTCCCGAATAAAGGCATCTTTGTCTTTTAAAAAAAACTCATACAAGTCAAAAAGGATCTTTTTGGCTTTTTCAAACTCATTATGCACCTGAGGTGCCCTATAAACATTGTCATAGAGAAAGGCCCTGAGGTCAATCATCGTTTCATAAAGACGGGGACTTATTGCAAGCTCCATTTCACCGTCCACTACCTTGGTGCTTGCTATCACGTCTTTGATCATGGTCGAGATACGGGTGGCGTGATTTTCTCCCAAGACATCTTTGCACTTTGACGGAATATCCTTTTCAGAGATCACCTTGCCTCTAATTGCGTCGTCCAGATCATGGCTCAGATAGCCAATGACATCTGCTATGCGCACGACCCTTCCTTCAATAGTTATGGCCCACTTATTTGATTTTTTGGGAATGATTTCTCCAAAACCCTTTGAGTGCTTAAATATCCCATCCCGGACTTCATAGGTGAGGTTGAGGCCCTGGCCGCCATTTTCCAGCACATCCACCACTCTCAAGCCCTGGCGGCAGTGAGAAAATCCCCCGGGCACGATCTCGTTTAAAATAGTTTCACCGGCATGCCCAAAAGGAGTATGCCCAAGATCATGGCCCAATGCCACCGCCTCCGCCAGATCCTCGTTAAGACTGAGTGCCCTGGCGATTGTCCTTGCGACCTCTGATACTTCCAGCGTGTGTGTAAGACGGGTGCGGTAATGATCTCCCATGGGAGACAAAAATACCTGTGTCTTATGCTTTAGACGGCGAAACGACTTGGAATAGACGATACGATCGCGGTCTCTCTGAAAAGGTGTTCGGATATTACATGGCTCGACAGGATAGAGTCTTCCTTTGGTCTCGCTGCTGAGACAGGCCTGAGGACACAGGATCAGACGTTCACGCTCTTGAATCTCTTCCCTGATAGTTAAAGGTTTATTCAGTTTATCAAGCCTTAGACCAGAATCCGCATACATATATTGTTTTTATAACTGGAGCGTTTCTGAAAATCAAGTACATTGCACTTTTTTACCTCCTCTTGCCTTGTTCTTTAACAAGATTATGAGTCCTGCAAGCAGCTCTCCAGTATATCCAGATATTAGCCACTGTGTAACAAATACAAAGGCTGGTTGTAATCCAAAGGAAGGCCGGAACCGCACTTTTAAACCCATAAAATACATAGCCCAGCAACAGCGACAGCAAGGCAACAGGTATGAGTATGCGTCTTTTTATCCAGGAGATATCGATTTCTCCCTCTTGCATTGCCACCATGTCAAGCCCCTGGCTCCCGAACTCAAGTGCCACGATAAGGACCACCAGGCTGCTCAGTTCTTTTGGAGCTGAGGGCATCAGGGCGAGTGACAAGAGCGGCAGCATTAACGAGGCAATAAGTCTTCCCAGGGCCGGTAGCCCTTGTCTCAGGCATTCAGGAAGGCCTATAATAAGATACTGGCTACCGGACACCAGGGTAATGCCGAGCATAACAAGACCATAAGTAATAATAATCTGAGGCGGTCTAAGTGCCAGCCCCACTACAAGCCCAAATGCAAGAAGGCCCAATGCCGTTTGCAAACGAGTTGACAGGTGACCATCCCTCCAATAGAGGCCCACTGCCAGGAATAGAGTGGCCAGCAAAGCACCGGACAGAAATGCTATAAGAACTGTTTTGTCCGGAAACATATCGGTTATAAGAATCAGGCCCGCGCCTACCATTTGAAGAGTGGTCTTGATTTTTGCAAGTTCAGTGACCTGGAGCTGCTTTCTCGATTTTGCACAAAATCTGCGGAACTCTGTCACCAGGAATTCCCTTAAAAAAATTGGCCACACGATCCAAAGGGGGAGGATGCCAAGATCTACCAGCGGGATCAGGGTAACGGCAATAAAGATCTTGTCGGCAACAGGATCAAGGAGCTTGCCCAGAGGTGTGCTACCGTCACGGCGGGCCAGCAGGCCATCAAGATAGTCAGTAAGACCCAGGAGAGTGAAGGCGATAAGGGCTGCAATCCTTGCCCTGTTATCTCCGTAGATCAAGAAATACGGCAGGGGCAACAGTATAATCCGAAGGACTGTAAGGTGATTAGCACGAATCTTCATCAGAGATATTCCGCAAGACCTCTTTTCTTGATCTTTTCTACTGCCTGTTTAACCTCATCAAGTCTGTTCCTGGGACAGACCAGCACCGCATCACCTTCAGCCACAATCACCATATCCTCTATCCCCACAGCAGCCACCAGGATACCGCCTTCCGACATGAGCAGACAATTCTTGCATCCAACAGATGCAAACAGTCCATCAACGACATTGCCGTCTTTATCCTTGGTCGATATATCATAATAGGTTTCCCAGACCCCCATATCATGCCAGCCATAATCACATGGAAAAACCACGACATTAGATGCCTTTTCCAGAAGACCTTTATCCAGAGAATCATCCGGTATCAGG
The DNA here is from genome assembly GCA_964646435.1 of uncultured Thermodesulfobacteriaceae bacterium. Classification (GTDB taxonomy): domain Bacteria; phylum Desulfobacterota; class Dissulfuribacteria; order Dissulfuribacterales; family UBA3076; genus UBA3076. Next base: position 1,891 of record CAZYEJ010000071.1, on the reverse strand, counting down.
CCATAATACTGACTGACCATGGATGCTTCTTCTCTTGGGCCGTAAAGGGACCTGATATGTTCAAGCGGTCCCCATGCTGCGGGCATCCATTTTTTAAGGGCCTCAAACAACACCTTGGATGAAAAAGCAAAAATTCCGCTATTCCAAAAAAAAGTCCCTGATGAAAGATAACCGAGCGCAGTCTCTCTGTCCGGCTTTTCGTGGAATGCCGTAACGCTATAGCAATTTTTACCCCTTATCTTGGTTATTAACCTGCCAATTTCCACATAACCATAAGCAGGCTCAGCCCTGGCAGGCTTAATCCCAAAAGTAACAAGGCAAGGATTAGATCCGGCAAAGGAAAGCCCGGCATCCAGGGCACATCTGAAGTCTTTCTCATCCTCGATAAGATGGTCGGAAGGTAGAACTGCTATCAAACTATTGGGATAGAGGGACTCAATCCTGGCCGTAGCCCAAGAAATTGCAGCCGCAGTCCCCTTAGGGCATGGCTCAATAAGTATATTTGAGCTGATAAGATCTGGAACATAGGCCAACACATCTTCCTTCTGAGCCGGTTTTGTAATTACCCAGATCCTTTCCCATGGAAACATAGGCCGAATTCTGGAAATAGTCTGCTCAAGAAGCGTCTCCCGGCTGTGGATGCAGAGAAACTGCTTAGCTTTGTGTCGCCGGCTCCTCGGCCAAAGCCTGGTCCCAACCCCCCCGGCCAATACCAGGGCATGATAGCATTCCTTGCTCAACGTTTTTCCTCCAAAACTCACTAAACTGTGAGCGTTTACAGGGTGCTGCAGATGCGAGGTGGAGGGTACGCAGACGTACTCCTGTACTTCAAGTGCCCGACAACAAAGCAGATGCGGTGCCCTGTAAACGCTCACAAGTCATCATTGCTGCCAGGGCCGCTACTGCTCCAATGGCTGCGGTCTCTGAGCGGAGTGTCCTTCTACCCATGGTGACAGTGAAAAAACCCGCTCCCTTACATGCCAGAATTTCTTCCCTGGAAAAGCCTCCTTCCGGCCCGGCTATAACAGCCACAGGAGTGTTGTTTCCCTGGTCTCTCCAAGCAGAAAATAAGGAGCGCTTCTTTTCCGACTCCCAGAGAAGAATTTTTGCCCCGGAAGAGACCTTTTCCAGGGCATCTTCCAGGGAAACTACCGGGTAGATAGTCGGCACAAGACTTCCTTTACACTGCTTCAAGGCCTGTCCGGCTATCTCCTTCCAGCGAACGAGATGTCTGTCGGTCTTTTCGGGATCTACTTTTACCACAGTATGTTTAGTAATTACAGGGCAGATAGTCTGAACTCCCAACTCAGTCGCCTTCTGTATCATCCAGCCCATGCGGTCTCCCTTGAGCAGGGCCACAATCAGATTAATCGGCAGGCAATCATTTTGCTGTCCTGAGACTTCCACAATATGCAAACCTACTTCTGTCCTATTTACCCGGATGATTTTCGCCTTGGCTACCACTCCGGAGCCGTCTATGAGTTCGACAAGGTTCCCTGGCCCCAAACGCCTCACGCGCGTCAAGTGATGCGCCTCCCTGCCCGTGAGGGTAAGTGTACTCCGGGCCCTTGAAAGGACATCAGATGATATCAGGAAACGAGCAAGGGTCATCAATTTGCAAACTGAACTTAGCGTCCTTCGGGCGGACTTAAAATTTTGGCCACAGATTTTCGCAGATATACACAAATAATATTATTGTTCATAAATTTAAAAATTTATGTTCATTCGTGGCCAAAAATGGAAATTCCCATACCATTAAAACAATAGTAACCATTTACGGGATTACAACGCCCGTTTTACTGCAACCCACCGAACTGTAAGCGTTTACAGGGTGCCGCAGATGCGAGGCGGAGGGTACGCAGACGTACTTCCTGTACTTCAAGTGCCCGAC
>CAZYEJ010000070.1:0-7069 GCA_964646435.1 uncultured Thermodesulfobacteriaceae bacterium | reverse complement strand
TCTGTAACCGTTTACAGGGTGCTGCAGATGCGAGGCGTACGGGTGCAGACGTACTTCCTGTACTTCAAGTGCCCGACAACAAAGCAGATGCGGTGCCCTTGAACAGCTTACCCCCTTATGACCCTTGAAAGATCCCTTGTAAGCGTCAGGACACGGATAGAGAGCTCACGAGACAGAAGACCTGTGCCACAACTCGGAGTAATAAGCGCCTGCCTCTTTACTATTTCCGGATCTGCGCCTAACTGTTTTACATCCTCGTCCCATAGGGTCTTTAGACTTGAAACATCTTCTTTTTTCAGGTCTTCTTCGTTTAATGTAGGAACCATGCCCCATGCGATTATTTTTCCTTTTTTCAAAAAATCCGACAGTTGTTCCTTATATAGGACTATGCGGTCAAAAAAACCATAGGCATCAAAACTCAGGATATCCACCGGAGTTTCCAGGATCACGGACCAATCCGTGTTGGCGCAGACATGTATACCTGGAATGCCTCCTGCCTGTTGTACTGTATCAATCACCTCGGTCAGGTCAGAAATTACATCTTCCTTTGTTACGCCGACCATGGCAGAGGACCCGAATCCGGCAAGCGCCGGCTCATCAAGGAACAGAATTACCTCATGACCTAGGGCCTTCATCTCTTCTACCTGATATCTGGCCCTGAGGGCGATGGCCTTGACTATCACTTCACGGAGTTGAGGATTGAAGAAGGCCAGGCGACCTGTCTTGTCCTTAAGGCCACTCAGCATGGTAAAGGGACCTGTGATCTGGCCTTTGAGGGCCATGGGCTTGGAGCCAACCTGTGGGATCGCTTCAAGAAATGCCTTGAAACCGCGTCCGGTTTTGTCGGAAAAGGCAAAGATGGATTGTTTCAGAGATAGCTCTGCCTCAGTGACCCCCAGGTACTGTTCATAGAAGGAGAGGAGTTCCTGCTCAAAGGCCGGATCTTCTGTGTCAAAATGGAGGGAATCTCCCTCTCCCCGTATTCCGGGAAGACCTTCAGTAAACTGGGAAAGGAGCCTTTCCTCCGGATACCCCGGAAGCTGGGCCCATAGCGGAATTTCAGGCATATACTCCAGGATAAGCCTGGTGGCTTCCTGGTGGTCCGAGAGAGGCAGACTTCCAATCAGTGTTGGTAATGCATTAGGTTCAAAGGTCATTTTTTCCTCACGGGTGATCATACTGCAAAAAGTCCTGAAATATGATTCCGCTCAAAATGCTCCAGATGCTGCGCACGATAAATGTTGAATTTTGAAGGTTGAATTTTGAATTAAGGTATATGCTTTTTAAATTTTCTTCCACAATTCAGCATTCAGCATTCACAATTCAGCATTGTCTTTTTGAGCGGAATCATAGGTATTTTATTTTGTACTGTTCCAGGTGAAACTCAGGTTTCGAGACAATGGTGATTTCCCTCTCAAGGGACTTTTCCAATAGTTCCACATTATGAGCCTCTTCTTTAAAGAGCATTTCTCCTATCTTGGGATGGACAAGGACATGTATGCCGGTGCTGTCATCATGTATTGTCTCTCGCTGTATTCGGCGAAAAATTTCGTAGCACAGGGTCCTTTTGGATTTGAGTTCGCCGGTCCCATCACAGTAGAAGCAGGGTTCGCAGAGTACGTGGTGCAAGTTTTTCCTGTTTCGCTTTCTGGTCATTTGGATAAGGCCGACTTCTGATATCCGCAGGATGTTGGTCTTGCTCCTGTCCTTTTTTATAGCCTCTCTAAGGGTCTTAAACACATCCTCTCTGTTTGCGGCATTTTCCATATCTATAAAGTCGATTATGATCAGACCGCCCATGTTTCTGAGGCGGAGCTGATAGGCGATCTCCTTGGCCGCTTCAAGATTTGTCTTAAGAATAGTGTCCTCTAGGTGACGTTTCCCTACATATTTTCCCGTGTTGACATCTATGGCTATGAGTGCCTCAGTGATCTCTATGAGTATGTATCCGCCGGATTTCAGCCACACCTTTTTACGAAGGGCCTTTGACAACTCCACTTCAATGCCGAAGGCATCAAAAATAGGCATTGACTGTTCGTAGAGTTCAACACTGGGCCGGAGGTGAAGCCCAAAGGTCTCAATAAAGGCCAGAATACGTTCATGGGCGGGCCTTGAGTCAACCACCAGCCGTTGCACATCACACGTAAACAGATCCCGTACTACCCTGAGTGTGATATCCAGGTCTTCATAGGCAAGACTCGGGCAGTGAAGGCTTTCAGCTCTTTTTTGGATATTTGTCCAGAGGTGAAGGAGGAATTCCATCTCGGCCTGGATGTTTTCCACAGTAGCGCCTTCACTTGCTGTTCTAGCTATAAATCCGAAACCATTTGGACGTAGTGAATCTATTATCTCTTTTAGACGTTTACGCTCAGACTCGTCTTCGATCCTTCGGGAAATCCCCATGTGGTTCATAGTCGGCATGAGCACCAGGTGCCGTCCTGGGAGTGAGATGTGGGAAGTGACCCTGGCGCCTTTGCTCCCAAGGGGATCCTTGGCTACCTGGACCAGAATTTCCTGACCTTCGTGAAGCAGGTCCTCTATCCTGAAAGATGGCTGGGTGTAGTGCAGGGGGTGTTCTTCCTCAGCGGTAAAATGTGCGAAATGGCTTTCCTCGGCCTCGCTCTTACCAAGCATCAATTCAAACTCGGAAAGATGGTCGTAGACATCCGTCACATATAAAAAGGCCGTACGTTCGAGCCCAATATTTACAAAGGCGGCCTGCATCCCGGGAAGGACCCTTACAACACGTCCTTTGTAAATATTTCCCACATACCCCCGCTCGGCTACCCGCTCTACGTGGAATTCTACCGCAGAGCCGTTTTCCAATAAGGCGACTCTTGTTTCCCATGGGGTGACGTTGATGATAAGTTCGGCATTCATAAGATTATTCGTACTTGCGGACAAGGACGTGTCTGCGTCCCATGTTGTCTGTGGGACTCACCACCCCGGCATGCTCCATCTGTTCTATCATCCTGGCTGCCCGGTTGTAGCCCACACGCAGCCTGCGCTGGAGCATGGATATTGATGCCTGGCCGGTCTGGGTGATCATCTCAACGGCCTCGTCATATTTATCGTCAACCGACTCCCCTCCGGGGCCTGATGTCTCTGAATCCTCTTCTCCTGGGATAGGTTCAATTACTGACTGGTCATAATCAGGCTCACCCTGGGCCTTAAGGAACTCCACTACCCGGACTATTTCCTTTTCAGATACATAGGCCCCGTGGATGCGCTCCAGGGTGGAAGATCCTGGAGGCAGAAAGAGCATGTCCCCCATTCCAAGGAGCCTTTCAGCTCCCATAACGTCCAGTATGGTCCGGGAATCCACTTTGGATGAGACCTTAAAGGAAATCCGGGCAGGGAAATTTGCCTTGATTAGGCCTGTAAGTATATCAACTGACGGCCTCTGAGTGGCCACGATGAGATGAATTCCCGCAGCTCTTGCCATCTGGGCAAGACGTGTGATTGCCGACTCCACTTCCTTGGAGGAGACTATCATCAGGTCTGCCAGCTCGTCTATGATAATTATCAGGTAAGGAAGGGGCTCTTCGGCGGTTTTGTTGTATCCCTGAAGATTTCTTGCCTGGGCCTCTTCAAGGAGCTTATAGCGACGTTCCATCTCCATCACCGCCCATCTCAAGGCCCTTGTGGCCTCTTTAGGCTCGCTTACAACCGGATGTAAAAGGTGAGGAATCCCATCGTAGAGTGAAAGTTCTATCCTCTTGGGGTCTATCATAAGGAACCTCAGCCTGTCCGGGTGATGGCCATAGAGAAGAGAGCAGATCATGGCATTAAGCCCCACACTTTTTCCAGTACCTGTGGCACCCGCGATCAGCAGATGAGGCATTTTTGTGAGGTCTGTAACCACAGGCTGACCCACAATATCCTGGCCAAGAGTCAGAGGAAGCCTTCCCCCGGTTTTTTGAAAAATATTGCTCGAAAGAATCTCCTTTAAATAGATTATATGCCTGGTTGTGTTTGCCAACTCGATACCTATAACTGCCTTGCCGGGAATAGGGGCAACTATTCGGACACTGTGGGTCCTGAGGGCCAGGGCTAGGTCATCAGCAAGGGAGGCCACCTTGTTGATCTTAATCCCTGGAGCAGGCGAATATTCGTACATTGTAACAACCGGTCCGGGGCATATCTCTACAACCTTTCCGGCAACTCCGAAGTCCAGTAGTTTTTTCTCAAGTAACCGGGCATTAGAGAGATAGACCTCTTTGTCTGTTTCTTCATTTTCTTCCGGCGGGTCATTCAGTAAGGTCAAGGACGGCAGAGAAAATGCCCCTGCGACCGGGCTTATCTGAAACTTTGATTGCTCCTGCCTTTTGGCATCTTGTCCCTTTTTGCCTGAATTTCTCCGAGATTCGGTAATTTTGGGGATATCCAGTACAGGGCCTTCAAGGTGGGCGTCTTTCGCTGAGGCCTGTCTCATGTTCCGACCAAGGGGCTTTCGAGCCCTGGTTCGTTGAAAAAGACTGCGCATTTTGATTGAAGAGATAGCCAGCCAGATACCTGCCAGGGAAAAGGTGGTTGCAGCCAATAGGCCGGTGATGAACAGGACCACTCCGAACAATACAGTTCCCCATTCTCCGATCCAGTTGATAAGAAAAGCAGTAAGACTGAGACCTACAATTCCCCCGCTTGCGGCAGTAGGCGTGACAGTGGGGCCTTCACCAGTCGTAGACGATAGGGCAAAAGCCATACTTGTGGCCAGAAGCATGGCCGTCCAGCCAAAGATCAACAATGGGAACGAAGGAAGTTGATCTTTTTTTGAACGGAAAAGAGACCATGCCATAGTTGCAAGGATTACCGGTATCCACCATGAAGCAAGCCCCAGCGTTTCCATAAAAAAAGCTGCCAAGTTGGCCCCTATAGGCCCCATCCAGTTGATGGAACCCTTGAGGTCATAATGGCTAAGAGAAGGGTCCTCAGGGGAATAGCTTAGTAAAGAAGCGCAGGCGAATACTGCACCTGCCAGGAAAAAAAGACCAAATATTTCCCGGGAAAAGGCCCCTTTCTGATCTGAATTATTATTTTTGGCCCTTGATTTGATTTTATTGGACATTAAACATGCACCACCTGAGTAGTTACCTTTCGTAAACATAATACTATAATGACAAATGACTGGAAAGACTCAAATGGTTCTTGTGGTTAATTTGTTGATAGATGTATTTGGAGATTTTTCCGGCATTTAGTACTGTGACTTAAGACGAATTTTTTGAACCGCAGAATATCGAACAAGAAATATCGAATGTCGAAATAATATCTTCGAAATTCTGCGGTTCCTTGTTCTGCGATTCGATATTCAAAATACATGACTAAAGAACCAACCTCGAAAAGTGTAAACTACAGAATGAAGGATGCCTAATGTTACTTCCTTTTTTTAAATTCAAAATTTAGAATTTAGAATTCAAAATTGTGTCTGAACAGCCTTTTCGTCCAGACACTAGATGGGGGAATATTCTGTGAAAATAGCAGTAAGCGGCAAAGGCGGCGTGGGTAAAACTACCATCAGTGCCTTTCTTGTTCAGGCCTTGGCAGACAAGGGTAGGCATGTGCTTGCCATTGATTCGGATCCAAGTCCACATCTTGCGAGGGCCCTTGATTTTCCGCAGGCAGAGGATATCCGCCCGATAGCGGAGATGCGAGAGCTTATTCAGGAAAGATCCGAGAGAGACGGACCTTTTTACCGGTTAAATCCAAGGGTAAGCGACATCCCTGAGCGTTTCATGAGACAGAAAGGAAACATCAAGCTCATGGTACTCGGGGCCATTCAACAGGGAGGGGCAGGATGCGCATGTGCTGAAAATGCAGTGCTCAGGACCCTCTTGAATACCTTGCTCCTTTCTGAGGATGAGGACATAGTCATTGATATGGAAGCAGGAGTTGAACACCTAGGCCGGGGCACGATTGCCAGTGTCGACCACCTGTTGGTAGTAATTCAGCCGTATAGAGGAAGCCTTGAGACCGCGAGTAAAATACTGGCCCTGGGAAAAGATTTGAAGATGAATCATCTTGAAATAGTGGCTAATCAAGTACATGGACAGGAAGACCTGAACTACATACAGGAGAACTTAGGCGTCAAGCCCATAGGTGTTTTTCTTGTCTCAGACGAGGTCAGGGAGTCTGAAAGGGCAGGGACGCCAATCTATGAGGCCGACTCCACGTTTGGAAAATCAGCCGAGAATCTCTTAGACACACTGGAGCAGATGACATGATCAATACATTTCCTCCACTTCCGGATGTGCAAAACCTCCCTGACAATCGGCAAATTCCTCTGCGCAGGGTGGGCATAAAGAACATCCGTTACCCAATAACTGTCCTTGACAAGGCAAAAGGCACCCAACAGACAGTGGCCAATGTCAATATGTATGTGAATTTGCCCCACCAATTCAAGGGGACACACATGAGCCGTTTTGTTGAGATCCTGAATGAATATCGCAGGGAAATTAATGTCAAGACCTTTGCCAAGATTCTCGCTGAGATGAAGAACCGCCTGGATTCACAGGAGGCCCACCTTGAGGTGGATTTCCCCTATTTCATAGAAAAGCAGGCACCAGTGACCAAGACTCCAGGGCTCATGGAATATGGCTGCGGCCTCCATGGCACCATGACTGATCAATTTGATATGATGATGGTGGTCAGGGTGCCTATTACTACTGTGTGCCCATGCTCAAAAGAGATATCTGATTATGGTGCCCACAACCAGAGGGGAGAGGTGAGGGCAGAGGTCAGGTTTGATCGTTTTTTATGGCTTGAGGACGTGATTACAGAAGTGGAAAAGGCATCTTCTTCAGAAGTCTATTCCGTGCTCAAAAGACCCGACGAAAAATTCGTCACAGAAAGGGCCTATGAAAGGCCGATGTTTGTAGAAGACGTGGTAAGGACCGTATGCCAGGGTCTTAAAGCGTTGTCCGGAGTTACATGGTTTGCAGTAGAGGCGGAAAATTTCGAGTCCATTCATAACCATTCTGCTTATGCCTGCACTACATAGGGAAATGTTGAGTTATGAGTAAGCGTTCACAGGGCACCGCATCTGCTTTGTTGTCGGGCACTTGAAGTACAG
>CAZYEJ010000069.1:0-7213 GCA_964646435.1 uncultured Thermodesulfobacteriaceae bacterium | reverse complement strand
ACTGTCCCTGACCTAAATTGAGAAAACAAAATTTGGGGTTTCCGTTCAGGCACTAGTTATTTCTAACTAAGATCGAAATCTAATAGGAGATATAAAAATATGAAAGAAAAAATCCATCCAAAATACTATAACTGCAAGGTAAGATGTGCCTGTGGTAATGAGTTTGAGATAGGTTCAACCCAGAAAGAGATAAAGGTAGAGATATGCTCTAAGTGTCATCCTTTTTTTACCGGCAAGCAGAAACTAGTCGATACTGCCGGGAGAGTGGAAAAATTCTACCGCAGGTACGGTAAGGCCACGGAAAAACAGGCCTGAGTCGTCATAACAATAGATCCCTGAATGTTAGCTAAACTTCAAGAATTAGAGAATAAATACCTGGACTTAGAGCAAGAACTCAGCGACCCTGATTTACTGAAAAATCAAAAAAAATATCAGGAGATTGCAAAAAGGCACGCAGATCTGAGGGTAATAGTTCAATCTCACCGCCAGGACCGCGGCATACTGGAACAAATCGATGAAAACAAGGTCTTGCTCGGTGATCCTGACCCGGAAATCCGGGAACTCGCACATTCAGAAATTAAGGAGCTTGAAGGAAAAAGCAGGAAACTCGGGGAACAAATAAAACGTCTCCTCCTGCCCAAGGACCCCAATGACGAAAAGAACGTGCTTTTGGAAGTCAGGGCCGGTACGGGCGGAGACGAGGCTGCCCTTTTTGCAGCGGATCTGTTCCGCATGTACAGCCGCTATGCTGAGCACAAAAAATGGAAAGTAGAAGTGCTGAACGCCCACCTGACCGGGGGCGGTGGATTCAAGGAAATTGTTGCCCTTATTTCCGGAAACAGGGTTTACAGTTGTTTGAAGTACGAGAGTGGTACACACAGGGTCCAGAGGGTACCTGACACAGAGACCCAGGGACGCATACACACATCGGCCGTCACTGTGGCCGTACTGCCTGAGGCCGATGATGTGGATGTGGATATTGATTCTACGGATCTTCGAATCGACGTTTATCGCGCGTCCGGAGCAGGGGGACAGCACGTCAACAAGACAGAATCCGCAGTACGTATCACCCACCTGCCCACAGGACTGGTAGTACAGTGTCAGGATGAACGCTCACAGCACAAGAACAAGGCCAAGGCCATGAAAGTGCTTTATGCCCGTGTGCTGGATCTGAAACGCACAGAACAACAAGCACAGGTCTCAGATGAACGACGGAGCATGGTTGGCACAGGGGACAGGAGTGAGCGTATCCGCACTTACAACTTCCCCCAAGGCAGGATGACCGACCATCGAATAGGCCTCACCCTTTACCGCCTTGAGACCATAATGGAAGGTGATATAAACGAAATCATAGAGGCACTGGGGACTCACTATCAGGCGCAAGCCCTGACCCAAAGCTCAGATGACAACAATAGCCCAGGCATTCCTCGCGGCCACTAAACAACTCGCGCGTGCCCATATAGAAAACCCACAACTGGAAGCTGAAATTCTGCTGGCCCACCTCCTGGGAAAAGAACGGATCTGGTTTCACCTCCATCCTGAAGTTTTACTTGAAGACCCTGTAAATAAACAGTATATGGCCCTTGTCGCGCGAAGAACCATGCACGAACCCTGTGCCTATATTTTGGAGCAGCGGGAATTCTGGTCTCTTCCTTTTCGCGTAACCAGTGATACTCTGATACCCAGACCTGAGACCGAGTTAATTGTGGAGATTGCCCTTGCCCTTGTGAAGCAGGAAAAATGGCATAGGCCCTTTATCCTGGACCTGGGTACGGGTAGCGGCATACTGGCGATAACACTTGCCTGCGAGATCCCAGAAGCCGCTTTAGTGGCAACAGACAGGTCATTCCCTGCGCTGATCGTAGCACAACAAAATGCAGAGAGACACGGAGTAAAATCAAGAGTTAGCCTGGTACAGGCAGACTGGATCAATCCCTTTAGATCGTGTGAAACCGGCCGGGGATTTCATCTGGTTGTCAGCAACCCACCTTACGTGGCCGATAAGGACAAAAGACTCTTGACAAAAGAAATATCCAAATATGAACCAGAGGGGTCACTCTTCAGCGGAAAAGATGGACTTGAGGACATTGAAAAACTTATCAAAACCGTTCCCCAGATACTTCGCAAAGAAGCATGGTTTATCTGTGAAATTGGATGGAATCAAGGAAAACAGGCCATTCAGATGACCAGAGATACCGGGATGTATAAATGCGCAGAGATCAGAAAAGACCTGTCAGGCAAGGACAGGGTCCTAATGGCAAAGAGGAATTGATCGCTGCTTGATTTGCATCGAGACAATGTTAGGAAGCCGGAGAACTGTTTGTGTGTATAATATCATAGACTGTTTCAAGGGCCTCTTCGAGTCCTTCCGGCTTCGAGCCCCCGGCCTGTGCCATTTCAGGGCTCCCTCCTCCGCCTCCCCCGATCATCTGAGCTACCTGCTTGACAATATTTCCTGCATGTAGCCGGTCAGTAAGATCCTTGGTTACAAGGACCAGCAACAGGGCCTTGCTTCCGGCCCGCGATCCTATTACCACGACCCCTGAGCCCATCTTATCTCTGAGCCTGTCTCCGAGGTCCCTGAGGGACTTGGCGTTTTCTGTTTCAACCCGGGCGGATAGCACTGGGATATTGTTGATTTTTCGTATCTTGGACAGCAACTCATCCAGCCCTTGCGTGGCACGGACCGTCTTAACCTGCCGGAGTTGCTTCTCCAGGTCTTTTGTCGTCTCAAGGAGTCTTGTGACCTTTTTAGATACCTCCAGTCTGGGACATTTCAGTTGAGAGGTAATGCCGGCGACCGCTTTTTCCAATTCATGTACAAGGTCCAGGGCATTTTGGGCGGTACAGGCCTCAAGCCTGCGTATTCCGGCGGCCACACTGGATTCGCTGATGATCTTGAGAAGACCTATCTGCCCGGTATAAAAAATGTGGGTGCCGCCACAGAGTTCCCTGCTGAAATCCGGAATACTCACCAGGCGTACAATCTCTCCATACTTTTCCCCGAACAGGGCCATTGCCTCACGGGTCATTGCCTCTTTATAGGAAAGAATCTCTGTTTTGACTTCCCTGTCCTCTCTTATCTGTTCATTTACCAGGTCTTCAACCTGTCTGATCTCATCCGGTGTCAAGGCTGAAAAGTGGGTAAAGTCAAAACGCAGCCTGTCAGGGGCCACCATGGAACCTGCCTGCTTCACATGTTCTCCAAGGACTTTTCTGAGGGCAGCCTGGAGAAGGTGGGTGGCGGTATGGTTGCGGGCCGTATTTTTTCTGAGCTCCTCTGATACCTCAAGTTTTATGGAATCTCCTGATTCCAGGTCCCCGTATTTTACCTCTATACTGTGTATTATAAGGTCTCCCCTGTGGAAGGTATCTATTACTTCGGCCCTGCCTGAAGGCCCTTCCACCCAACCCCTGTCGCCCACCTGACCGCCTGACTCTGAATAAAATGGTGTTTCCGCAGCAACAAATTCTCCGCACCAGCCAGCAGAGACCTTTGGGACAGGCTGGCCCTGTTTTACAAGGACAAGGAGTTTTGATTTGTAAGATGTGTTGTCATAACCCACGAACTTGTTACCTAGATTTGAGTTCAGCAGCGCCCTGTAGACCTCCGGCAATTCTTCGGTAACCACGTCATGCCGGGCTTTTTTGGACCGCTCCCTCTGCTCTGACCTGGCATGTTCATAACCGCCCCGGTCAAGCCCCATATCCTCTTCCCTGGCCACATCAATGAGTATATCCACAGGTAAGCCGTAAGTGTCATAAAGCTTAAAGGCAAAATCCCCCGGGATTTGGGTCTTCTGCTCCTTTCTGAGGATGGCTATCTCCTCGTCAAGGAGGCGGAGCCCGAATTCCAGTGTCTCTGCAAAGCGGGACTCCTCGTGGTCTATGACCTTTCCCAGAAAGGTCGATGCCTTTTTCAGTTCCGGATAGGTTTCACCCATTTCGTTGATAATGACTTCAGCCACTGAGCTTATGAAGGGACCCTTAAGCCCTATGACCTTTCCGTATCGGACTGCCCTGCGGATAATGCGCCTTAACACATATCCCCTCCCCTCATTGGAAGGAATGAGTCCATCCGCGACAAGAAAGGCGCCGGCCCTGGCATGATCAGCTATGACCTTCATGGCCACGTCTGATTGCCTGCCCTGGCCATAGGTCCGGCCTGACAGCTCTTCTATACGCGCTAACAGGCCTGCGAAGATATCAGTATCGTAATTACTTTCTTTGCCCTGGCATATCGCGGCCAAGCGCTCAAGCCCCAGGCCGGTATCAATGCAAGGATTCGGAAGCGGGTTCAGTTTACCGGATTCATCCCGGAAGAACTGCATAAACACCAGGTTCCAGAGTTCAAGAAAACGGTCGCAGTCACAGCCCACTTTGCAGTCCGGCCTGCCACAGCCCACATCTGATCCCTGATCAATAAGTATCTCCGAGCAAGGTCCACATGGCCCGGTATCCCCCATGGCCCAGAAGTTGTCTTCTTCTCCGAGACGGACCACACGATCAGGGGAAATTCCGGTTATCTCCGGCCATAATTCCGCCGCTTCGTCATCATCCCGGAATACCGTGACCCACAGCTTTTCTACAGGCAGTTCTATCTCTTTTGTAAGGAACTCCCATGCAAAAGAAATGGCCTCTCTTTTGAAATAGTCTCCAAAGGAAAAATTTCCCAGCATTTCAAAAAAAGTGTGGTGACGGGCAGTGTATCCAACGTTTTCAAGATCGTTGTGCTTGCCCCCGGCCCTCACGCATTTCTGACAAGAGGCCGCACGCACATAAGACCTGATCTCCTCTCCAAGAAATACCTTCTTAAACTGGACCATACCGGCATTAGTAAAGAGGAGTGAAGGGTCTTCTGCCGGAATCAATGGGGAACTTGGGACTATCTCACTGCTATTTTTTGAAAAAAAATCTAAAAAAAGACTGCGAATCTGAGCACCTGACAACTTCTTCATGGACAGAACCTTTCCTGTTTAGGCAGGCTCCTCGACCTGCTCCTGGACTTTGGGCCTTTTAATGTCATATGTCTCCCACATCTGCTGCTCTATCCGGTCAGCAATATCCGGATGGGCTTTAAGGAAGGTCCGCACGTTTTCACGGCCTTGCCCCAGCCTTTCTCCATCGTATGAATACCATGCCCCGCTTTTTTCAATGATGTCCACTGCCGTGGCCAGGTCGATCAGAGAGCCTTCTCTGGAAATTCCCTCTCCATAGAATATATCAAACTCGGCCGTCTTGAATGGAGGGGCTACTTTGTTCTTGACTATCTTCACTCTGGTCCGGTTTCCGATGATATCCGCCCCTTCCTTGATAGCAGCTATACGCCTTATGTCCATGCGCATGGTTGAATAAAACTTAAGGGCATTCCCTCCTGTTGTGGTCTCAGGGCTACCGAACATCACCCCTATTTTCATGCGGATCTGGTTTATGAAGACCAGTGCGGTCTTGGTACGATTGATATTGCCTGTAAGCTTCCTCATGGCCTGAGACATCAACCGGGCCTGGAGACCCATATGTTGATCTCCCATTTCCCCTTCTATCTCCGCCTTTGGGACCAAGGCAGCCACGGAATCCACTACTATGATATCTATTGCTCCGCTACGCACCAGGGCATCGACGATTTCAAGTGCCTGCTCACCATAGTCCGGCTGAGAAATCAGGAGGGCGTCGGTATTTACGCCAAGCTTGTGGGCGTAGACCGGATCCATGGCGTGTTCCGCGTCCACGAATGCAGCTATGCCGCCCTGCTTCTGGGCTTCGGCAATCATGTGCAGGGCCAGGGTGGTCTTTCCTGAAGACTCCGGGCCGTATATTTCCGTTATCCTGCCTCGAGCTATGCCCCCAACACCGGTTGCCAGGTCAATCGCAATAGAGCCTGTTGGAATTACAGCGATATCTTCCACACCACCGCGGTCCCCAAGCCTCATTACAGATCCCTTCCCAAACTGTTTTTGTATCTGGGCAATGGCTATATCTACTGCCTTTTCTTTATCTTTTCTGGTTGGGTCAGACATACTGTCCTCCTGGTGAAATTGTTCCGGCAATTAAATAACAAGATAATCTTAACTTAAATGGTAAAAAATCGATAGATGATCTTGCTGAAAATATCCCGTCATGGGCATTGTTTCAATTTCCTCGATATGGCAACATACCCTAATTATGTTTTATTTCATGAGAATTTCATATAACCCAGGTTGAGCGGTTCAAGGTTCACTGTTCACGGTTGAAGAGCCCTAGCTATCTGATATCAGCTTCGGTAATCATCTTGCTATCCATGCATAATTCCCATAAAATATGGCATAGCATAGTGTTTTCCACTTTTATAAAAAGGCCGGTTGGGGTTGTTAAACATATCCCGCATCAAATGTGTCTTACTTCCCATGAATATATATGAAACATTTCTGTGATTTTGGAATACGGTTCTCACTTTTCTTTCGATTTCATCATCATCGAAATTTGCGATTTTCTGAAATTCATCAAAGACAACAACAGCGGATTTATTTTGACGGTCTGCCTCTTTATTAACAGCACACAACAGGTCGTCTATGTTCGGTGAAATACTGCCAATCCGGTCAAATTCAAATTCAAGATGAAAGGCCTGATCATCCATCACAACTTTTGGTATAATTCTTGGGAGATATTCCTTTATTTTTTTTACAACCTGACGAGCGCCGCCAGGGATCCCGGTTGATATGGCTCCGGCATATATCTCGATAAATTTTCCTTTATTGATAGCCGGATACAGGTCAATATAAAATGTAAGGATTCCATGTGTCTTTGCTTTATGCAGCGCCTGTTTTATAAGCGAGGTCTTGCCATATCTCCTTGGAGAAAATATTATAACGTTCTGACCGTTTTTAATGTCTGCAATCAGTTCTTTCATTTCCAGGGTACGGTCGCAAAAATTATCACCGCTTACCGTTTCACCGTATACAAAAGGATTTTTCATGGGTTCTTCCTTTAAAGATTTTTAACCAGGATTAGCTGGATTGACCGGATAGTGTTAACATCTGATTTTTTACCCAAAAGTGCCCGTCCGCCTCGACTGAGCTCGCGACCCGTCCACCTCGCGTTGCGAAGCATTGCGGGCAGGTGTCGGGCGGGCCTTAAGCCGAAATGGGTAACGTACTTTTTCATTCTTTCTGCGTAATCTGTGTAATCTGTGGATTGTTCTTCATTCTTAAATCCGTGTAATCTGCGGATCATAAGT
>CAZYEJ010000068.1:0-7450 GCA_964646435.1 uncultured Thermodesulfobacteriaceae bacterium | reverse complement strand
CAAAATACAAGATCAACAAAGTGTAAACTACTTTTGACTTGTCGTGAAGGATACCACAAATACATATCAAATATCCTGAGTCGCCCGGTAACCCGGCGGAAAAGCCATGCCTTCACACAAACACAATTTCAAAGCTGCTCTAGCCTATCTGGATAAGTTCCAGTTCCATGGTTTTCGTCTGGGCCTTGAGCGAATGACCAGCATATTGAATGCATTTGGCAATCCAGAAAAAAACTATCCGTGTCTCCATGTGGCAGGAACAAACGGAAAAGGCTCTGTAAGCGCTATTATTGCAAGTATTTTACATGCAGCCGGATACAGGACAGGTCTCTATACGTCACCCCACCTATCATCCCTAAGGGAGAGATTCAGGATAGGAGATGTCATGATTTCCGAGGAGGAACTAAGTGAACAGATATGGAGAATCGGGAATTTCCTGGAAAGGGGTTATGAACTCAGCTATTTCGAGTTCACTACTGCAATAGCAATGGTCTGGTTTGCAGAGCATGGAGCTGACCTGGTAATTTTTGAGACCGGTCTCGGAGGCAGGTTGGACGCCACTAACATAATCACTCCGATGGTCTCTGTTATTACAAATGTCTCCCTGGAGCACCAGGCCTTTCTGGGTAGCAGTATTCCTGAAATAGCCTGGGAAAAGGCGGGCATCATCAAGAAGGGTGTACCGGTGATCACAGGGGTCAGAAAACAACCTGCTCTTTCTGTGATATTGGACAGATGTCTTGAGCTAAATGCCCCGGTTTGGGAGCTTGGCCGTGACTTTGATATTAAAGAGCATGGGAATTCGGGAATCGACTATAAAGGGGAATTTCTCAAAATCAACCGATTGGATCTGGCCCTGAAGGGATCGCATCAGGCCGCAAACGCCGGCCTTGCAATAGCGGCCTGTGAGAGGTTGATAGAGCAAGAATTCAGAATCACAGATACAGCAGTCAGAAATGGATGCAGAGACGTCTATTGGCCGGGTCGCGGGGAACTGCTGGAGGGAAGTTGCAGGGTGCTGCTTGATGGGGCACATAACTTAGGTGGAATGCGGTCACTCAAAGACCTTCTTGGCCGGTTAAACACGATTCCAGAAGACAAGGGCAGGAACTTCCATACTCTCCTGTGGGCCTGTTCTGATGAGGGTGGAGACAAGGACTTTGTAGCCATGCTCAGGCAGATATCGTCTCTGTTCGGGCAAATCATCATCACGGAGCCCCCTGGCCCCAGGGTGCCGGTCACATTAGAAAGGTGGAGAGGGAAGGATATCCAGAAAGATGTGATTCTGGAACAAGATTGGCAAAAGGCCCTGAATAAAGCGCTTTCAAACTGCGGCAAGGAGGATCTGCTCTGCGTGGCAGGCTCGCTTTACCTTGTAGGAGCGGTGAGAGAGGGATTGATGGTGAGAGAATTTGTTTGCGTATAATGCAACCCCAGCCAGGTCCGGCGTTTAACTCCCTCCATGTTGGTGCAGGCCCGTCTCAAGGCATACCTCTGGCCGATCAAGTACACTTTTTCTTCAGCCCTGGTTATAGCTGTATAGAACCATTTGTTATTGAGCATTATAAAGTGTGAATTAGTAAGGGGAATGACTACAATACGATACTGGCTTCCCTGCGCCTTGTGGACTGTGAGGGCATAAGCCAACTCAACTATATCCCCGAGATGATCAAAATAGTATGCAACAACTATCCTTTCCGGATAGACAACATAAAACTGCTCAGTCTCAGGATCAATCTTTGAGATAAGGCCAACGTGCCCATTAAAGACCCGCCTGAACTCTTCAGACTCGAACTTTTTCCCCTGTTTTATGAACTTGGCCCAGGCCATTACCTGCATGTCCCTGTTCTGGAGATGAACTACCTTATCACCTTCCCTTATTGTTATGCCCGCCTTGGTCACACCACCGCTTCCATGATTAAGGATGTCCTGAAGGTTTGTATTTAATATCTCCGTACCCAATTGACCTATTCTCATCGGGGTGAGTACCTGAAAGTCCCATACAGGGTGGCTGAGACGTCCCTTATATTCCTTGGCAAGCTCAAGGACACGATCAAGGATGGCCTGATTATTTTCTTCTCTCAGGAGTTTTAGTTCTTTTTCTGTCCGGTCTTTCTTCAGTACATAGATATTATGACGTTCTACCTTCTCAAAGGCAAAATCTCGCCACCCCGGTGCCTCAACTCCCTTAGGGACCTTCCCCTGACGAATTTCGTTGGCAAAAAGGGTAAGCACACTCCCTTCACTCTGGCGGTAGATCCGGGTGAGGTGCACTGCAGATATAAGTCCTGCGGCCAATATGTCTCCAAAGACGTTCCCTGCTCCTATCGGAGGGAGTTGTGCCGGGTCTCCCACCATCAACAACAAAGTCGTGGGCTTCAGTGCTTTGGCAAGGCGATAGAAAAGGGGCAGGCTCACCATGGATGCCTCATCCAGGACAACCACCTTGTGAGATAATGGATTTTCCGGCCCGTGCTCGAATCTCCCTTCGCCTTTGTACTTGAGGAGGCTATGAATCGTCAGGGCATTGTATCCGGTAGCCTTTCTGAGTCTTGCTGAGGCCATGCCGGTAAAGGCGCAACAGACTATATTATCCCGGTCGGCATAGTGCCTTGAGAGAAGATCCAGCACGACCCGGCAGACAGTGGTCTTTCCTGTGCCGGCATAACCGGCAAGGCCAAAGACCATCCTGGGTTCGGTGGCGACCCGTAATACTATCTCCCGCTGTTCAGGAGCAAATTCAATACCGACAGCCCCCTCATAATGATCAAGGAATTCCTTCACTACATCAACAGGGATAACCGGCCTTTTGCACGCCTTTGATCTTGCAATAGAGAAGTCCCTTAGCCAGTCCTCCATATAGCGATAGGCGGCAAGACCTATTTTCCCCTTGTCATCCCGTACTAAGGTGCCGTCAAGGATCATGGGTTTCAGCACCCCCCTTATCAGGGATTCATCCGGAACCTTTTCATCTGTTGAAAGCACCTCTTTTACTTCCTGGATAAAGATCTCGTCAGGAAGATAAGAGTGGCCTTTAGTCTCTGCAGTCTCGACAAGTACGTGACTGACAGCGGCCCTGATCCTTTCAGGCGACTCCGGCTTGATTCCTAGTCCAAGGGCTATCCTGTCTGCTGTCTTAAAACCTATGCCCCGGACTTCAGTTAAGTTGTAAGGGTCACTCTTTACAGTCTCAAGTGCATGATCGCCAAAGTGATTGTATATCCTTATTAAGAGATTGGGCGTTATCTTTCCGCCGTGTCCTGTCAGATACTCTGAAAGTGCCCTTAGATTCCTGTGCTTGTGCCAGGACTGTTTTATAAGGGCAAGACGCTTTTGTTTTATCCCCTTGACCTTGAGAAGTTCATCCGGCCGGTGTTCCAGGATATGTAACAGCTCCTCCTCGCCGTAACGTTCCAAGAGCTGTAGAGCGAGCTTCTCACCCAGGCCCTTCACTACCTTGGACAAAAAGAAAAGCAGTTCGCTTCCCATAAGATTACAGCTCGAAAAAGCAAACTGCCTGCCGTACTTGGTGACGGTCCAGGCCCCGGAAAACTGAAATTCCGTGCCTTCCAGACCGGCCTGATTCAAAAGTTCAGGCACATGGCCTATGGCTGTGAACCTTGCTCCTCTGGCAGGATGTACCCTGAGGACAGCAAATCCCGTATCAGGCGACGCATATGTAACCCGCTCAATGCGACCACGGAGGGTCAGTTCTTGATTTGAAGACATAAGCTCAATCGCATTATTAGCAACGTATTCTTCTCTTCAGCACTGCGCGAGCATTTTAATCCCCATTTTTCTTTTCAAGGGCAATGTCCTCCCCTGGCCTTTTGTCCTCGGAAGAGAGTTTCATTACCTGGTGGCGTACAAAATCAAGCTGCGATGACTGTGGCTTCAAGGAAAGATACTTGTTGTAGGCCTCAAGGGCCTCGTTATTGTACCCCAAGGCAGAGGACACTCTTGCAAAATCAAGTGCGGCAATGGTTTCAAAACCCAGTTGAGTCTCACTTGAAAACTTGTATGCCTGCCGGGCCTCATCCAGCTTTGCATCCTCTTCTTGTAAATAGCCAAGGCCCATAAGAGCAGAGTAATACAGGAAGCTGTCTTCAGAAAACTCCTGTTTAGCTCTGTTAAAACTTTTTTTTGCTGCTTCAACCTGTCCTGAGTCCCTTTGAACAGCTCCAAGAAGCAACAGCGCGTGCCTGCCGACTACCGTGTGGCTGTGATTATGAACCACTTTTTCCAAGGAAGAGATCATTTTTGCAGGATCCTGTTGCCGTATTGCAGTTCCCATAGCAGCAGCAGCCTGGTTCTCTTGCCTGGTTGTGTAAGCTGAGTAGCCGAACCACAATGATACAGCCAGAACAACTATTATTATTCCGGCTAATATTTCTCTCAAAAATTTCTGTAACGTATTTCTGACTTGAAGCGGAAGGCTGGATAAAATTTCTTCTAAAATATTTTTCCCCTGATGCTCCGGAGCAATGGGGGACTGGGCATTTGTAGGCATCTGTTTTTATCTCTTTCTTAATATTATTATTTCTTGCCGAAGAAATCGTTCCACCTGAAGATGAGAGGATTGGCATCCTTCTTTAACTCGGCGCTATCAATAACTGAGCCGATGAAAAGGGTATGGTCTCCGGCCTCATAGGTATGAACTACCTCACATTCCACATAGGCATAAGCCGATTCCAGAATCGGAGAGCCCTTTATGGCGTTTGTATAGCGCATCCCTTTGAACTTGTCGGTTTTACGTCCACTCTTAAAACCGAAATGTTTTGCCACATCCTTTGACTCCACCGGCAGGGCGTTAATGCAAAAGTAACCGGACTCCTTGATCAGGCCGTGAGTATGACGCTGAGGAGCAATAGATACCGCAATCATCGCCGGCTTAAGAGAGACCTGTGTGACCCATGCTGCCGTCATTCCGTTTGTTTTGTCTCCGGACCTGACCGTCACAACCGTGACTCCCGTAAGAATGGTTTTTGTAATGAGTTCCTGCATGAAAATTCTCCTAATAATCTACAATGGAAATTCTTATACAATTGTCAAAAATGGAAATTCGAAATTCGAAATTAGGTAACGAATCTACATCCTTAGTGTTTTCCCCAATTTCACTACCAAAATACAAGATCAACAAAGTGTAAACCACTTTTGACTTGTCGTGAAGAATGCCATTATAACCGACAAGAAATAAGTATTAAACATTTGGGGATAAGTTTCTCCTTGACACATTTTCCAAAATGGTTAATAGGTATCGCGCTACTTGGCGGTGTAGCTCAGCAGGTTAGAGCATGCGGCTCATATCCGCAGCGTCCGGGGTTCAAGTCCCTGCACCGCCACCAACTTCTAATAGTCATATCTTGATTTCCTATCATAATACCCAGATCAAGTCGGAGTTGCTATAATTATGAAACTTTTTGTGACCTTGATAGGTTTATTAATGGTTGTTGAAGGACTTCCTTATTTTGCCTTTCCTGAAAAAATGCAGGCCCTTATGAGGCAAATTGAAAAAATGAATCCGGATTATTTGAGATTTGTCGGTCTTATTTCTACCTTGGTCGGTCTAGTGATATGCTATATTGCCCAAAGGACCTATATTTTCTCATGATAGCAGATTTCAGCCTGGTTGAATATGATTATAATTTGCCTCCTCACCTGATCGCCCAATATCCTTTGAATGATCGGTCGTCTTCCCGCTTGATGGTGCTCGACCGGCATACCGGCAAAGTAAGCTATCGGACCTTTCGTGACTTACTAGACTACATGGAACCGGGGGACTGTCTTGTTCTCAATGACAGCAAGGTATTTCCAGCTCGACTTAATTGTATAAAATCAACAGGGGGAAAAATAGAGTTTTTTCTACTTCATTTTCCGAGAGAAAGTGGGAATGGTGTGGCCTTTGCCAAGGCCCTCTATCGCAGCTCAAAACCGGTAAGACAGGGGCAAAAAATCCATGGAAAAGGCGCATTGGAGATAGAGGTCCTGGAAGTCAATTCCGCGGGCCAGGTTGATGTAAAGCTTATGTACCAGGGTGAACTGTTATTAGCCTTAAAATCCTGTGGAGATATTCCACTTCCACCATATATTAGACGTTCTCCGGTTCCTTCTGATGTAGAACAATATCAAACAATTTATGCCAGAGAGATAGGTTCAGTAGCCGCCCCTACGGCAGGATTCCATTTTACTGAAGAGCAATTACTTCTTGCAAGGGAAAAGAGTATTAATATTGCCTGGATAACACTCCACGTCGGTTACGGCACCTTTGCTCCGGTAAGGACATCCGACATACGTGAGCACAAAATTCACCATGAATGGATCTCAGTACCGGAGAGTACTGTGGAAAAGATAATTTCCATCCGCAAGAAAGGCGGCCGGGTTATTGCGGTAGGCACAACTACAGTCAGGGCCTTAGAGGCAACAGTAAACGGTACAGGTGAGATAAATGCCTTTCAGGGATTATGTGACCTGTATATTCTACCTGGTCGTCCTTTCCAGGTTGTTGATTGCTTAATTACCAACTTCCATCTGCCGAAGTCCTCATTGTTGATATTAGTTTCTGCCTTTGCAGGCAGGGGCAGGATTCTTTCTGCCTACGAAAAGGCCGTGAACGCTGGATATAGATTCTTCAGTTATGGCGATGCAATGATTATCCTGTAGGCAGGAGTGCTCCTTCCTGCTCCATACAACATCGCGTCAAATGTGTTGACAAAATAAATTCAAGTGGTTATGAATTAGCTCGTTTTTTGACTTCTTGAAATAGAAGTCCTTCGGATGCGGGGTGGAGCAGTCTGGTAGCTCGTCGGGCTCATAACCCGAAGGTCCGTGGTTCAAATCCACGCCCCGCTACCAGTAAAATCAAAGAGTTACAGGCTTTTGTCTGTAACTCTTTTTTAGTTTTGTGCCCCTATTGTGCCCTTGGTGCGGGATTTTTGGTGACTTCTGCAATTTTTGCAGGTTTTTTTGCGGTGCTATGCCAGTGCTATGCCCTGAAAGAACTTTTAGGGAATTTCGGGCAGATTCTCACTTGAGAAATTGTTTTTAAAAGAAAATTTCAATTACCTCAGAATTGTCTTTCTCGAATAAGAAAAAAGGCACCTGCGCCAATGGTGAGAGTGCCGACATCAAGAACGACTGTGAGGATACGGGTGAAGGCACAAAAGGATGAATAACCTATTTGCCTCAGAGAGTTTTCCCCACTGAAATGACATTTTGAACCTGTTCGCCCGGTTGGCCGATTTTGCCCACTGTATCAACCTTTTGCCGCAGGAGTTCGGCTTGCTGTTTTTTGGTCAGTTTAATCTCACCCGATTTGTCATGAGTAAAATCGATCGGAGCGCCTTCATCGGAGCTTCACCTGCTTCATCAAAAATATGCTGCACGCGGATTCTATCTAACCGCGCAGTTAAAAATTAGGTTAGGTGACATTTGACTTGCTTTGATCAATCTC
>CAZYEJ010000067.1:1630-7470 GCA_964646435.1 uncultured Thermodesulfobacteriaceae bacterium | reverse complement strand
AAGACGGCAAAAAAGACATTAATTTGTTCAAGTTATTTATTGTACGTTCCTTAGTTTGGGTAATATCAACAATGACTGATCCTATATTTCATCTTGTCCCGGCGGACCTGGAACGGCTGGGTAACCAGGTCATTAAATGGTTTGGTGAAATTTTTCCCTTTTCAGAATGGACATTCTGCCCCATTTCCGAGCATGTTGACGGCCTTCCGCCGGCTAAATTTTCAGATCGTCAAGGACAGAGGGCCTTTCAGGCCCTATCTGAATGCAAGGGATTTTGGGACCGGATAGGACAGCAAGTCCTGATCCCAATCAGAGACCTGTCAGCTATCCCCAATCACCCAATCACCCAATCACTAAATCACCCAATCACTGAATCACCCAATCACCAAATCACCCTCGGCACCCTGGTGTTATTTAAAGTGGACAATTCCATCGGACCGGAAGAAGCTGAAAGATGGCTTCCTGTTCTGCAGGCCTGGGTTGAAAACAAACTCAAGGTCCTGCGATTGGAGTCCTCTTTTTCAAGCTCAGGAAAAATTCCTAAATATATATATCTTACCTTAGAAACTATTTTTAAAAAAGAGGAGCCTTCAACCTCCTTACTGCACCTCATACAGAAGCCCTCAGCAAATTCCAATTACTGTGATCATAAAAGTGTGATTGACCTGTGCTCGATGCTTTGGAGACATTCTGATCCTGAATGGCTGGGGGGAAATCCCGGGGATTTCTGGATACTTCTGCCTGGAGTAGACAAAAACAGACTATCTTCCGGCCTTAAGCAATTGATTTCTAAAGCCCGGACAAAGAAGATTCTGATTTCTAAGGCTTATGGCCACCATATCTTCGGGCCTTTTGATATCCATCATGTGGAGGAGGATATCTATGGTCTTGAAAGGTTGGCTGGGGAACTGGGTACTGCAATCTTTTGCACAGATGATTTAAAAGCCCTTGAAGACAGTCTGGGTATTGAGGGGCTTGGATCAAGACTTGATCAAGCAAAAAAGGTGGTCAAGGGCAGCTCAAAATATGCCGTTGCTTATGTAAAACCCGCTCACCATGTTTTTAAAGATGCCTTGGGGCAAGATGGAGTATTCATTTTAGAAGAAAAAGCCAATGTCTTTTTAATCAAAAAATTTGGCAGAAAGACCCAGGAATCTGAGTTGGCCCAATGGGGGAGTGAGATCCAAAAATTATGCACTGCCGCCCAGGGTGTGCCTTCGACCATAGGTATTGCTGCCGGCAGCCAACCTGCAGTGGGATCATCCCGAACACCGGTATCAGCCCTGTGGGCCTTTATGCATGCAGATTTATTAGGAAACGGTTCAGTGGCCATCCATGACAGCTTGACCTGGAACGTCAGAGGAGACAAAATCCTTTCGTGGGGAGATCTGCCGGGCGCTTGCAGAAACTATAGACTTGGTCTTAAGACTGAGCCTCTAAACGCCAATTTGCTTAATAGTCTGGGGGTGTGTCTTGCAGAACAGGGAAGGACCAAGGCGTCCATTAATGCCTTTTCCAGAGCTGCAGGCACGTCTCCTGAAAATTTTATGGCCCTTTATAACCTTGGTGGGGTCTTTTTCCAGAAAGGAGATCTCAGAAGTGCGGAGAAAGTTCTGGAAAAGGCCTGTGCACTGAAACCGGGCGATATACGCTTAGCAGGCCGTATGGCCGAAGTGCTCATTGAATCAAACCGGGCAAAAGAGGCCCTGGATGTTCTCAGTCCTTTTGTAGATAGACCCGACCAACCGGTACCAGGGGCTATTTTTCGAATACTCGGCAAGGCCTACAGGGTCCTTAATCAATGGCAGGAAGCCAAGACATCATGGCAGCAGGCTATCAAAATCAACCATGAAGATTCGGAGGCCATGGCACTTCTGGCCCTTGGGTACCTTGAAGAGACACATGACTGGAAGACAGCAGCAAAGCTCGGGCGACAGGCAGAGGCATTGGGGAAAAAATTCAGACATATTCGCACTATTCTCTGCGAATTTAACAAGAAATTGAATTCCCTTGATGATCAAAAATAACCCCGGCTCTCAAACCTGACCCTTGACAAGAGAAAAACCATGGTGTTAACAAAGCTCATTAAGAAGAAGCTGGAAGGCCTTTTCATAATTACTTAATGTCCTTTCTATGGGTTTTAGTTCGTCACATCTAAAATACTTATATGGGAGATATTGCCAATGAAAGAAGTCAGACTTCATGGCCGCGGCGGGCAGGGAGCCGTTACGTCAGCCGAACTCGTGGCAACTGCAGGCATAGATGAAGGAAAATACGCGCAAGCCTTTCCCAGCTTTGGTCCGGAAAGGAGGGGCGCCCCTGTTACAGCTTTTGTAAGGATGAGTGATTCCCCGATAAGGACCAGGGAAAAGGTTTACTGCCCGGACATAGTGGTAGTACTGGACTCAGCGCTTCCCTCCTTGGTAAAGGTTTCAGAGGGATTGCATGAAGACGGAATTGTCATTCTGAATACCAATATGAAGGAGTCAGAGGTCAGGGAAACATTTGGCCTGGATAGCAAACTTGCCATGGTAGATGCCAATACCATAGCCAGAGAAGTCCTGGGACTGCCCATCACCAATACCACGATGCTGGGAGCCCTTTTAAAGGCTACCGGCATTGTAGGGACAGAGGCCATGGAAGATGCATTGGACCGCCGGTTTGGGCGGCTTTCTGAGAAAAACAAGGCTGCGATGCGCCGGGCATTTGAAGAGACGACAATCACTGGGTGACTTAGTGTCCATAATTCACCGCAAAGACGCAAAGGACGCAAAGAAAAAATAATAAAGCCTCTGCGCTTTTTGCGGTAAACAAAAAAGTGGCTAAAGATATTACCAATCCCATAACATCATAAGATAAAGTAAAGGAGTAACAAAATGGCCAATACTGATGCCATGATAGGTTGGAAGACAATAACCTTTGGGTGTCACGTGATGGAGCCGGGTAGCTCGGTCAAATTTAGGACGGGCGATTGGCGATCTCAAAGGCCGGTCATTGACAAGGAAAAGTGCATTAAGTGTGGTATGTGCTGGATATACTGTCCTGATATGGCCTACACCCAAACTGAAGACGGTTTTTTTGAGGTTAATCTGGAGTACTGTAAAGGTTGTGGCATTTGCGCCCACGAGTGCCCCAAAAATGCCATAACAATGGTCCCGGAGGAGGGATGATCATGGCCAAACGCGTGGGAATTGAAGTATCAATTGCACTAGCTGAGGCGGTAAAGCTGGCGAATGTGGATGTGATCCCTGCCTATCCCATTACCCCTCAGACCCATATTGTGGAACACCTTTCGGAAGTAGTAGCAAATGGAGAAGTCGACGCTGAATTCATCCCGGTAGAATCTGAGCACGCAGCAATGAGCTGTTGCTGCGGTTCTTCAGCAGCCGGGGCCAGGACCTTTACCTCAACCAGCTCCCAGGGTCTTTTGTTGATGAGCGAAATTCTCTTCATACCCGGTCCAATGAGATTCCCCATAGTGATGGCTGTAGTGAACCGTGCATTATCTGCACCCATCAGTATCTGGAATGACCATCAGGACATAATGAGCCAGAGGGATATCGGCTGGATACAGACCTTTGCGGACACAGGCCAAGAGGCCTTTGATCTGACTCTTCATGCCTTCAGGGTGGCTGAAGACAGGCGGGTATCCTTACCCATGATCGTAAACCTTGATGGCTTCACCCTGAGTCACGTTGTTGAGGCTGTAGAGCTCTTGAGCCAGGAGGAGGTGGATCAGTATCTTCCTCCTTTCAAGCCCCGCTACCGCCTGGATCCCAGAAAGCCAATCACCATGGGTCCTGTAGGTATGCCTGAGGTATATTCAGAGGCAAGGGTTGCGCACAATGAAGCCCTCAAGGCGTCCAGGAGGGTGATACTCCAGGGATGGAAGGAATTCGCCGATCTTTTCGGGCGTCAGTACAATTCTGTTGAGACCTACCGCTCCGAAGATGCCGAAGTTTTACTGGTCACCATGGGCAGCATTTCAGATACGGCCATGACTGCAATAGACACCATGCGGGATAAAGGGCAAAAGGCAGGGTTGGTAAAAATACGTCTATGGCGGCCATTCCCCGGACCGGAATTTCGAAAGGCCGCAGGAAAGGCAAAAATCCTGGCAGTAGTGGATCGCTGCCTTGCCCCTGGCGCAATCTGTGGTCCGGTGGGTGCTGAGCTCAGGTCTCTTTTTTACAAGGTGCCTGGGGCTCCAAAAATTTTCAACTTCATTGCCGGGCTTGGTGGACGGGATGTGACTGTTGGGCGGTTCGAAGAAATGGTTGACAAGGCCTCAGCATTTGCCAAGAAACGTCCAAAGGAACTGTACGAAGTGATCGGAGTGCGTGAAAAATGATACCTGAATTCGAAAAATTTAAACGATTTAAGGCAAAGAATCTCCCCAAGGAAGAGCTGCTTGCACCGGGCCACAGGGCATGTCAAGGCTGTGGTGAAGTCCTTGCCCTTAGAATGGCTATGAAGGCCTTGGGGAAAGATGTGATTGTCTGTATGGCTACAGGCTGTATGGAGATCATTACTACTCCATATCCAC
This sequence comes from uncultured Thermodesulfobacteriaceae bacterium, assembly GCA_964646435.1. Classification (GTDB taxonomy): domain Bacteria; phylum Desulfobacterota; class Dissulfuribacteria; order Dissulfuribacterales; family UBA3076; genus UBA3076. Next base: position 2,924 of record CAZYEJ010000067.1, on the reverse strand, counting down.
AGACTGCCTGGAAAGTGCCATGGATCCACATTGCTTTTGAAAATTCGGCATCCGTGGCATCTGGCATAGAATCGGCCATGAAGGTCCTGAGACGCAAGGGCAAGATCTCTAAGAAACACGTAGACATAGTGGCAATAGGAGGAGACGGTGCAACAAGTGATATAGGTCTTGGCTGGATATCCGGCGCCCTGGAGCGAGGCCACGACTTCACTTATATTTGCTTAGATAACGAGGCATACATGAACACAGGGGTTCAGCGCTCCAGTTGTACTCCATACGGGGCCATGACAACCACCAGTCCTCCAGGCAAAAAGAGCTTTGGCCAGGTCACCTGGAAAAAGAACATGCCGGGAATAGCAGTGGCCCATAACATCCCCTATGTAGCTACGGCTTCGCCTGCCTATTTCCTGGACCTCATGAATAAAGTAAAAAAGGCGGCCCTGGTCAAAGGACCTGCTTATATTCACATATACTCACCGTGTCCAACAGGTTGGGGATCGGCACCTGAGCGCTCAATCGAATTTGCCAGGCTGGTTGTGGAAACAAAGGTCTTTCCCCTGTATGAAGTTATCGAAGGACGCTACATCATGAGCCGCAAGATAACAAAGCCCAAGCCTGTTCAGGAATATCTGAAGGGCCAGCGTCGCTTCCGCCACCTGGATGAAGAACATATCGCCTACATCCAGCAGCGGGTGAATGCCGATTACGAAAAGCTGGTCAGGTTATCGGAGATGACATAGTCTTATTGCATTGCCAACCTTAAAAGGGCGTTTTAAAAACGCCCTTTTTTAGCTTTTCCGAATTCCTGCGCAAAAAAATCCTCTATTTGTTTTCCCCTTTCACTGCGTCAGCAGCCTCTTCAGCCTTCTCCTTCACTGCACCAGCAGCTTCTTTTACCTTTTCCCCCAAGGTCTGGGCCTCCTGCTCGGTTGCCTTGGCTCCTTCCTCAGCCATTTCGCTTACATCCTGCTTCACCTGCTCAACGCCTGTTTCTTCTTTCTTGTCGCACCCGATGAGACTGAATGCCCCGACGAGGGTCAATGCCAAAATCCAAATTGTGAGTCTTCGCTTCATAGTCCTTTTCTCCTTGTTAAAAGTTAACACCATCATCGAACGTCCAACATCGAATGAAAAACAAACATCCAATACCGAATATTCAACGGCTATTTCTGTTTCTTGTCAACCGTTTTGATACAGGGGGGAGCCGCCTTTCTTCCAGGTCATAGGTCTTTTTCCATTCAACATCGAATGAAAAACAAACATCCAATACCGAATATTCAACGGCTATTTCTGT
>CAZYEJ010000067.1:0-1530 GCA_964646435.1 uncultured Thermodesulfobacteriaceae bacterium | reverse complement strand
GATACAGGGGGGAGCCGCCTTTCTTCCAGGTCATAGGTCTTTTTCCATTCAACATTCGATGTTGGACGTTCGATGTTCGATGTTCATTAATCCATTATAATCCCTTTTCATACAAAGTTTTTATCTAATAGCTAACAGCTAACAGCTAACAGCTGGCATCCGTCTATGTTGAAAAAGTGTAAACTACAAAATGAAGGATGCCCTTTTGTAGTACGATTAATTGATCTCAAAACAGGTTGGAGACGATTTCATACCCACCAATCCAGGAGCCGATCATGCTACCGAGGCCCGGAAGCAAAAAAGCCAAAAAGACTTTAAGCAGCTTGTTTTTCCACCAGCCGATCAGCGTGGACATGTCTTCAAGTACTGTTTCAAATTCCCTGACCACTGGCGGCTGAACCAAAACTTGGACAAAGGCGGTGACATAGCCGGCACCGATGACAGGCGTCAAACTGGTCACAGGCGCCGCGGCAAAGGCAGAGACAATGGTGAGCGGGTGAGCTAAGGCCAGCATTGCCCCTATGGAAGAAGGAATGCCATTAGCCAAGATCCAGTAAATAATATTATCACCAGCTACATCGCACCCTTTATTCCATGCAATTATTCCGAGAGAGGCAAGGATTACCGCAGGGATGGACCAGCCCAGAACCTTCCAGATCGGGGAAACAGGTGGAATAACATTGATCTCCTCCATCTGGGCATGCCTGTCTTCCAGCAATGCCTTTTTGATTCCCTCAACATGGCCTGCTCCCACCACTGCAACAATTCGCTCACCCTTTGCTCTCTTGATTCTTTCGGATAAAAACGTATCTCGTTCGTCGATAAGGACCCTCTTCAGCTCAGGCAGGGCCTGCCCTAGTTCCAGCATAAGTTCTGAAAGGATATCTGTTTTCTTTAATTCGTTCAGTTTTTCTTCGGTGATTTCAGTCCGATCAAACAATCCAGCGAATAGACTGGCCAGCAGATAGTTTTTCTTGAAAAAGGATGTAGTATGCCAAACCCGCCGCAGAGTGACCCTGACATCGCGGTCGCACAGGGCTATGGGAATCCCTTTTTCCTCCGCAGTCTTCACAGCCACAAGAAGTTCTGTGCCGGGTAATACCCCAAGCTGGTTCCCCAACTTTTTCTGGTAGGAAGCCAGTATAAGGTTGAACAACAGGGTGCTGAGCTGCTTTTTGCGGATAATTTCCTTAAGATCCAGGGCTTCCCAACGTTTCTTTTTGGACAGCGTTTCGTACCTTTTGGCATCAAGTTCCACGCACACGCAGTCCGGCGTTTCGTTTTTAATCACCCTGCGGACCAAATCGACCGAATTCTTAGAGATGTGAGCCGTGCCGATAAGGATAATCTCCCTGGTCCCCAGATGGATGATCTGTACGTCCGAGGGATAATCTCTGTTTAATCGTTCTTGATCCAGCATCAATGTTTTGGCATCTTTCATGACAAGTTAAAAGTAGTTTACACTTCTCGAATTTTAAGTTTCAACATTGGCATTCAATTCGATAATACACGCTTTTTCGAAAAAAGTGT
>CAZYEJ010000066.1:0-8083 GCA_964646435.1 uncultured Thermodesulfobacteriaceae bacterium | reverse complement strand
CGCAGTGACTGGAAAATTGAAGCAACGCCGCAGATTGGGTTTTTTCAGCAGAATCCTTTTATTTTTCAACCAATGCCAAAATATCTCCACGCGTAAACAGCGATGAAAGTTCATAACCGGCATTGCTCAAGGCCTTTTCTCCACCTTCTTCCCGATCAACAACAGTAAGTACCTGGGCTACTCTGTAACCTTCCTCCTCGGTCCTCTCAATTGCCTTGATAAGGGTCCCGCCAGTGGTAACCACGTCTTCGACCAGGGCCACTTTGCTCCCAGGGGGAATATTGGATTTCCCTTCTATCCAAGACCCGGTCCCATGTCCTTTTGCTTCTTTCCTGATGATAAAGGCGGGTATGGATTTTCCTTCAATAAAGCTTACTACAGAGACTGCTGTAACCAGCGGATCAGCCCCCAGGGTCATTCCGCCGACCCCTGCAATACTTGTGTCGGACTGCAAAATGCGATTGTACAGCAGCTTGCCGCAGAGATAGGACCCCTCTGCAGAGAGCGTAGTCTGCTTGCAGTCTATATAGAAGTCACTCTCTTTCCCTGAGGTCAACCTGAAGGTCCCCTCTCTATATGAGAGCTCAAATATCATCCGTCTGAGTCTTTCCCAGTCTTTCTGAATCATTAATCAGCCCCGAAGACCCGCTCAAATATGGTTTTCACATGTTTAAGATGGTAATTTATGTCAAATATGGCCTCGATTTCTTCCGGAGCCAGGTATTTGGCCAAGTCCTGATCCGCCAGGAGTCTTTCCTTGAAGGTGCCGTTCCCCCCCCATACCTCCATGGCCTGTTTCTGGACAATTCCATAGGATTCTTCCCTGCTGACACCTTTCTGAGTAAGTATGAGCAATACCTGTTGTGAGAAGATAAGCCCCTTGAGCATATTCAGATTATGCTCCATGCGATCAGGATATACTATTAAATTATCCAATATCCCGGTAAGACGGCTCAGCATGAAATCTGTTCCGATAAAGGCATCAGGGCCGGTCACACGTTCAACCGATGAGTGGCTTATATCCCGCTCGTGCCACAATGTCACGTTCTCAAGGGCCGGAATCGCATAGGAACGTACCAGCCGTGCAAGGCCACACAGATTTTCCGACAGGATCGGGTTTCTCTTATGCGGCATGGCCGAAGAGCCCTTTTGCCCCGGCCTGAAGTACTCCTCTACCTCCAGCACTTCTGTCCGCTGAAGATGACGCACCTCGGTTGCTATCTTTTCAATAGAGCTTGCCAGCATTGCCAGGACACAGAACACCTCTGCATACCTGTCTCGCTGTATAATCTGGTTGGAGGCAGGAGCAGGCTTAAGACCCAAGTGTTCACACACATAGGATTCCACCCTGGGATCAGCATGGGCAAACGTCCCGACAGCCCCTGATATCTTACCATAGGAGATTGTCTCCTTTGCATTCTCAAGACGCCTGCGGTTCCTCCGCATCTCATCGTACCAGATGGCAAGCTTCAGACCAAAGGTGATGGGCTCGGCATGGATACCATGAGACCTTCCTATCATCACGGTGTCTCTGTGTTCAAAGGCCCGTTTTTTTATAACATCCATCAGGGCGTTCACGTCATCAATGATGATTTCCAGGGCCTGCTTAAATATTACCGCATTGGCTGTATCTAGCATGTCAGATGACGTAAGACCCCAGTGCAGGTATCTAGCAGATGGCCCTACATGCTCTGCCACGTTGGTAAGAAAGGCAATTACATCGTGACGGGTCTTTTCCTCGATTTCGGCTATTCGTTCCGGATCAAAAGCAGCTTTGGTCCTTATGTCCTCAGCAGCCTTCTTTGGTACTGCTCCGAGTTCAGCCCAGGCCTCTGCCGCAAGAATTTCCACTTCAAGCCAGGTCTTGTATTTATTTTCCAGGGTCCATATGGCTGCCATCCCCGGCCGGCTGTATCTATCTATCATAAAAACGGTTCCCATAATTCCAGAATTCAAAATTGTGCCTGAACGGATTTTCCATTCAGGCGCTGATTATACCACTGCTCTCGATCAGCGCCAGCAACTCTGCTGTTTTTTCCTGCATCAAATCGATATCCCCTCTGGATTCTACGTTCAAACGCAACACCAGCTCGGTATTGGAACAGCGCAGATTGAAGCGCCAACCATCCAACTCCATGCTTATACCATCGGTTTCATCTATGCTATGGGCCTGAGGTCCATAAACCTTTTGTGCGCGAGCAATAGCAGCTAAAGGATCATCCAATCGCCGGTTGATCTCTCCACTGGCTGGATACAGAGCAATACGTTCATCGAGCATGGCTGACAGTGGCTGTCCCTTCTGACTCATCAGTCCTGTAATCAATAGCCATGGGATCATACCGCTGTCACAGTAAGCAAAATCCCGAAAGTAATGATGAGCGCTCATCTCGCCGCCGTAAACAGCGTCTTCAGACCTCATGCGCTCCTTCATAAAGGCATGCCCTGTCTTATTCTGTATGGGTATGCCGCCTGCACTGGTCACGACATCAATAGTATTCCAGGTCAACCGTGGATCGTGGATGATCTTTTCTCCCGGTTTTTTTGCCAGAAATGCCTCGGCCAGCAGACCTACGATATAATAGCCCTCGATAAAACGGCCTTTTTCGTCAAAAAAGAAGCAACGGTCAAAATCTCCATCCCAGGCAATACCCAAATCAGCCCCTGAAGAAAGAACGGCCTTGCCGGTAACTGAACGGTTCTCCGGCAACAGTGGGTTTGGAATGCCGTTGGGAAAGGTTCCATCAGGCTGGTGCTGGACCTTAATGAACTCAAAGGGCAAATAGGGCTCCAGGGCATCCATCACCGGACCTGCGCAGCCGTTACCGGAATTGATTACGATCTTGAGTGGTTTGAGTTTTGTTATGTCCACATAGTGCAACAGATGCCTGATATAGTCAGGCCGGTTGACCAATGCCCTGCGCTGACCGGATTTTTCCGCCGGGGAAAATAAACCCTGTTCCGCCAGCTGGCGGATGTCATGAAGACCGGTGTCACCGCTTATAGGACGTGCTTCTTCCCGCACCAGCTTCATGCCGTTAAAATCTCTGGGGTTGTGACTTGCGGTTACCATGATTCCGCCATCCAGGTGATGGTGAAAGGTGACGAAATATATTTCCTCTGTACCACACAGACCAATATCGAACACGTCCACACCGCTTTCCATCAGACCCTGGCTGAGGGCATCACAAAGAGACTCGCTGGAGAGTCGAATGTCACGTCCCACCACCACCTGTTCAGGCTTGAGAAATTCGGCATAGCTCCTGCCGATCCGAAAGGCGATGTCCTCATTCAATTGATCAGGAATGCGGCCACGTATATCATAGGACATGAAACAAACAAGATCAGCGCCCATATACATCCTCTAACCTTATGATGTCGTCCTCTCCCAAATAGCTACCGGTCTGAACCTCTATCAACTCCAGGGGAATCACACCCGGGTTTTCCAGACGATGATTCACTCCCAACGGGATATAGGTGGATTGGTCCTCTGTCAGTAACAACACTTTATCGCCCCTGGTAATCCTGGCAGTACCTCTGACTATAATCCAGTGCTCTGCCCTGTGATGATGCATCTGCAAAGAAAGGATCCCGCCAGGTTTAACCGTAATCCGTTTTACCTGGAAGCGTTTAGACACATCTATGCTCTCATATGCCCCCCAGGGTCGATAGACCTTGCGATGGCTTATGGATTCCTCTCGTCCTGCTGCCTTCAACTGGTTTACAATGGCCTTGACATCCTGGACACGGTCTTTATGAACAACAAGCAGGGCGTCAGAAGAATCCACCACTATCAGGTCTTTTACACCCAGGGCAGTCAGCAATCGTGCCTCACTCCGCAGATAACAGTTGTTGACGTCCTTTGTCACCACATCCCCAAGGACCACATTTTCATCTTGATCGCGAGGACCCAGTTCCAGCAAAGACGCCCAGGAACCAAGGTCACTCCAGCCTGCATCTAACGGCACAACAACAGCACTGTCCGTCTTCTCCATGATTGCATAATCAACAGAGTCACTTGTGCACTCAGCAAACGCCCCGGCATCAAGACGCAAAAAATCCAGATCCTGTACAATCTTTTCATAGGCCGCAGTGCATGCATAGAGCATCTCTGGGGCAAATTGCTCCAGTTCCTCAAGATAGCGATCGGCCTTGAACATGAACATCCCGCTGTTCCAATAGTACTCTCCGGACTTAATATAATCTTGAGCTGTATCAAGATCCGGCTTTTCCACAAAACGATCTACCTGAAAAGCCGGATTGCCGGTATCCAGACGGTCTGATGCCTTGATGTAGCCATAGCCTGTTTCAGGTGCTGTGGGTATGATGCCAAAAGTCACCAGCTTCCCCTGTTCGGCCAGCAAAGCACCCGTTTCAACAGCCTGGCAAAATGCCTGGATGTCGGTAATGATGTGATCAGCCGGCAACACAAACAGCACAGGATTATCTTCCTGTTGTGTCAGACTCAAGGCAGCACAGGCAACTGCAGGCGCGGTATTTCGCCCTACCGGCTCCAACAGGATGGATGGAGACTCCACGCCAATCCGGCGCATCTGCTCAGCTGCCAGAAAACGGTGCTGATTGTTACAAACCAGCAAAGGTGTTTCACAATTCGGGAGACCGGACAGGCGTTTGATGGTTGACTGTAACAGAGTTTCGTCTTCCACCAGTGAATAAAATTGCTTGGGATAAGCCTCACGAGATAGCGGCCAAAGGCGGGTACCTGAGCCCCCACATAAAATTACCGGCACAATCATTGCGTGTTTCTCCATGGAATTAAATGGCATTTTATAGATAATGCTGAATGCTAAATGCTGAATTGCGGGAAAAAACTTAAAAGACAAATACCTTAATTCAATATTCAAAATTTAGAATTCAAAATTGTGTCTGAACGGCCTTTTCGTTCTAGCACTGATTGTCCGCAGTTATGACATCCCCTTGCTCATAAAGCTTCTGAATAAAGTCTTCAGCCTTGAGTTCGGGATAAACGCTGCACCCTGGTCCTATTTTTATCCCCTGGGGTATTTGGGTTCGGACGCCGATTACAGCGAGCGCCTCGTCCTGTTTACCAATCACGGAATCTCTACCAATACTGACACCAAGGTCAGTTATAGTATTTTCAACTCTGGCTCCTGGTCCGACCTGGGTGTCGAAAAACAGTATTGAATCTTTTACCACTGCCCCTGTTCCTACATAGGCCCCGGGAAAAAGGATTGATCGAGCAACCTGTCCTTCAATTCTGACCCCATTATAAATTCTTGAGTTATTTATTAAGCCTTGAGGGCCGATAAGCGCAGGGCCCCGATCTCTTATTGCCTCGTGGTCCAGGTTGGTGCGTACTTGCCAATCGGACAGTTTGATTTCGGGACGCTCTCCCAAGAGATCCATGTTGGCGGTCCAGTATTCATTAAGGGTCCGGCTGTATCCCCAATAGCCATAAAATTTGTAACCATATACCTTATGTTTGCTCATTATGGCAGGAAATATGTCTCTGCCAAACTCATGGGAGTCAATTCCGGCGTTTTCCTTCAGGGCTTGGTCCAGAATCTCCGTCCTGAACAGGTATATGGTCATGGATGCCCAGTTCGATGCAGGGTGAGCAGGTTTTTCTAAATATTCCAGAACACGGCCTCCTCTTGGGTCATCCTCAAAAATCCGGGCCAGGCCGAATCTGGATGAACCTGCCGGAGAAACCTGAACAAAGGAAGCAGTAACATCGGCCCCCATGTCAAGATGAAATTGAATGAGTTTCTGATAATTCATGTGATAGATATGGTCGCCGGATAAAATTAGTACAAGGTCCGGTTTGTGGGCACGGATAAAGTCAAGGTTCTGATATACTGCGTCGGCTGTACCTTTATACCAGTCTGAGGCGTGCAAGCCTTGAAAAGGAGGCAGAAGAGTGATGCCGCGATGTCTGCCTGTCATGTCCCAGGATACGCCTGTCCCTATGTGCTCTATTAAAGATGAGGACCTATACTGGCTGAGAATCCCGACTCTCTCGATGCCTGATTGCATGAGGTTGCTGAGAGGAAAATCTATGAATCTGTAGAGACCTCCAAAAGGTACTGTGGATTTGGGTCTGAGGAAGGTAAGGACTCCAAGTTCATCAACCCTGCCACCAGCAAGGACCATAGCTAAAATTTTTGGCATTTGCTAACCTGATGAGCAGATGTGAAATTAAAGTTCTCTAATGAGCTAATTAGTGCCTGAACGGAAACCCCAAATTTTGTTAACATATTAAGGTTACATCCTTTTTTAATTCAAAATTCAAAATTTAGAATTCAAAATTGTGTCTGAACGGTCCTTTCGTTCAGACACTATATAGACATTGAGTCTGGCATAGAAGAGGAGAATTCATCCGGCCCGCTACCGCCAGGTTCAGGTCCGCCTGCAGCCTCTTCCGCAGATGCTTCCTCCATGGCTTCATCAACCATCTGGTCAAAGTCCTCGCCAAGGTCATCTCCCGCCAGGCCTCCCATCTTCTTCATCCACTTAGCCATGCTCTTGGGATCATTTTCGTCAAGACCCGCCATCATTGCCGGATCTGCTAATTTTTCCAGTCTTGTCTCTTCGGAAAGACGTACATTAACTCTGGAGATCAACTTGGTGACAGAGCTACTGCCACAGTATTTGCAACGGGATTTAAAATTATCCTTGTTAAGGACAAGGTGAGAAGAAACCTTTCCACACTTTTCACAGCGATATTCGTAGATCGGCATGATTTACTTCCCTCCATGTGCCGGATTGTGTACACAATCTGTTTAGAAATGTACAATAAATAACTTGAACAAATTAATGTCTTTTTTGCCGTCTTCTTCGTTGCTCGTCGATCACATAACCCGTTATGCTCGCTCCTCGCGCCTTGAATACAACAAAAAATCCTATTAATTTTTGTTCAACTTATTTATCTCCCGTTCCTTACGCAAGATGTTTAACTACTAAACGAAGGAGCGTGCTTGTTGTAAATTTTTTAGCTGCACCATTAGGCAAATTCTTATAGGGGACCTCCGCCCTGGCACTCTGCCTGTGGCCGCCGGCCGACCCCATTTTTCCAAAGACACGGGTCGCCAGTTTGCCTGCATTTTTTTTATAGCCATCGCAGCGAAAGATGACCACCAGCTTTTCTCCATACTGGCCGGATATTATGACCCAGCCTATGTCATGAATATGTGCAAAAAAATCAGCTACCACGACAAGAATATCCGGGTTCCCAACGCGGCCTAGGTGGACATAAATACGTTTTTTGCTGGTTTTCATGGTTTCCAGGGCAATCTTGAAATATTTCAGTTCTGATCGCCTTATATCAGCAGTCTCTATCTTATTCAGCAGGTGCTGGTTAATTTGCTTAAAGAGGTATTGGAAACATAGTATATCAGATGGAGAGGTCTTCTTGGTAAAGTTTTGGGTATCGGTTTTGATGCCGTAAAAAAGTGCTGTTGCAAGTGCTACCGCAGGTTTTATCTTGGCGGCCTTCAAGTATTCTGTGAGCATGGAAGCAACTGCTCCATATTCCGGCCGTATATCTACAAAGGGGGCATCCCATCCGTCAGTGATGGGGTGATGGTCTATTACCGCATTATAAGAAATTGAAGCCAGATCCGGATGGTGCGGGGGTTGGGAATCCAATAGCACAAATTTGGTATATTGATCCTGCTTTGTCCCCCTCAGGCGCTGCAGGGGAATTTTAAGAAAGTCTCTCATTGCAAGATTATTTACACGCTTTATCTCATTATTGTGAGCGATTGTCACCTCTTCCACTCTTCGGCTGAGCAGTCTTTTTACTGCCTTGGCACTGGCCATGGCATCGGGGTCAGCTACTATTACGACCAGTATGCGATCGTCCCGCTTAAAAATTTGCAAGAAAGAGCGGAGCCGTTCTTTGTTAGAAAGCCTTTTTGTGATACGCGCACTTTGATCAGGAGATTGTGGCGAACCAGTTTTTTTAGGATCGTGTTTATTGTTATTATTAACTAATTTTGTCATTTTACTATTATTAGAGCCTCATAAGGCATTTCTTTACGAAGTATTTAGTGTCTGAACGGAAAAACCGTTCAGACACAATTTTGAATTCTAAATTTTGAAT
>CAZYEJ010000065.1:0-8234 GCA_964646435.1 uncultured Thermodesulfobacteriaceae bacterium | reverse complement strand
TCCATGACCTAAATTGAAAAAACAAAATTTGGGGTTTTCGTTCAGGCACTATTTAAATATGAAGGCGTTCACAGGTTCTGGGTTCAGAGGTTAAGAGTTACTTAATTAACAAACTATCTTTCAGCAAACGTTCAGCTATTTCAATATCATATAGATGAAGCGGGGGCTTTCCCCTCCCTTCTTTCTTATAAAAATCAGCTGCCTGCTGAATTGCAGGCCATTCAACCCAGCCATGGTCATCCCACATGCCGGGATCATCCGCATTCCACATCCTGAATTCTATGTTATCAGAGCCGGATTGAACATACATGCGTATTTTTTTATTTTCAAGGATTGGATTGTAGTATAGTCCTAATTCATCCTGCACAGCTTTCTCCTGAAACATATTTATTTGTTAGCAGAATATAATTATGCTGAAAAAAGTGATTTTGCTCAAAAAGCCATCGCAAATCAATCCCTTTTAGCTTTCAGCTTCAGGCTTTCAGCTCTTATACAACGCCGCAGGCACAGGGTATTTTCAGCAGAATCATATGCTAAGCTAAACTTTTGTATCCCAGCGGTCAATACTTGATATCCATAGAGGAGAAAAAAATTGCCTAACGAGTATTCAGTAAAATATTAGGTTTTACTGGAGCCTCTTGCTACAAAGGTGTTATATTGTGTCTGAATGAAAAAACCATTCAGACACAATTTTAAATTCTAAATTTTGAATGTTAGATTTGAAAAAGAAGTAATCTTAATATGTTAATTGTCCACGACCTAATTGAGAAAACAAAATTTGGGGTTTTCGTTCAGGCACTATATAGAGCCTAATAATTGAGGAATTGAGGAATTGAGGAATTAAGGAATTAAGGAGAGGTTTGAAATGACTAATCCGGTTTTTCAATGGAAACAAGGTGCTTTTCTTGCTGATTTTCACGTTCATTCCCACTTCAGCAGGGCAACAAGTCCTGATATGCATCCGGGTATTATTAATCGTTTCGCCAAGCAGAAAGGATTATCCGTTGTCGGCACGGGTGACTTCACCCATCCGGGGTATCTTGAAGAATTGAGGGAGGAATTGGAGCCTGAGGGCACAGGACTCTATGTCTGCAAAGACGACCCTGAGGGTACAAAATTCATCCTTACTTCTGAGGTGTCCAACATTTTTACCCAGGGCGGGAAAAGTCGCAGGATACATACGGTTTTTTTTGCACCTGATTTCCAGGTGGTAGAAGAGATTCAGGACCGTGTTGGTTCAATAGGGAACATCACTTCAGATGGGCGTCCAATCCTCGGCTTTCCGGTAAAGGAACTTGTCAGAATAATAATGGACGTATCACCTGACTGCTTTGTACTGCCGGCACATATCTGGACTCCATGGTTTTCTCTGTTCGGTGCAAAATCCGGCTTTGACACACTGGAAGAGTGCTTTGAGGAACAGAGCGAGCATATTTTCGCCCTGGAGACCGGACTCTCTTCAGATCCTCAGATGAACTGGCGTCTATCCGCCCTGGATCAATATACCCTGCTTTCAAATTCCGATGCCCATTCCCCCCCTAAGCTGGCAAGGGAAGCAAATTGCTTTTCCTGCGAGCCTACCTATGAAGCAATTATTGCTGCTATCAAGGACCCGGGCCGTGGCTTTGATGGGACTATCGAGTTTTTTCCGGAAGAAGGTAAATATCACTTGGATGGTCACAGGGCCTGCAATATCTGTATGAAACCACAGGAGACTATTGAGCATAGAGGCAAGTGTCCGGTATGTGGCCAGAATCTCACAGTGGGTGTCCTGCACCGGATAGAGGAGCTTGCTGACAGGCCTGAAGGCTTTATTCCTGAAGCTGCAAAGCCCTGTGTACACCTTGTACCGCTTGAGGAGATTATCGCTGAGACATTTGGCATACGAAGCATCACAGGTAGAGTAAAAAAAGAGTATCAGAGACTGATTCAGCTTGGAGAATCTGAGATGAATTTACTCCTCTGGAAGAGTGAGGAGGAGCTCCAGCACTTTGTACCGGAAAGGATCCTGGAAGGAATACTGCGCATGAGAAAGGGTGAGATAAAAATAAGTCCCGGTTACGACGGACTCTATGGAAAGATCAGCATCTTTTCCGAAGAGGAAAGGAAAGAATCGCGTGGCTCAAGGGCAAAGGCATCGGGGAAAGACAAGGCAGTACAAATGGATCTGTTTTAGCTTGGAAATGCTTTTTTAGTTAGCCACCCCAGTACCATCTACCAAGTCCCCTGACGATAGCCTCATATCACCAACGCAGACTGCCGATGATTTCGACCGACCTACCTGTGCGTGTCCGCACGCAGACGATGCGTCGAAAGGCGTGACCAAAACCTGGTTTAGCAAGAATCAAAAAAAAGAGAATTCGTACGAAATGTCCACATAGAACTCTCATCGAGCATATGATCTCAGCTTGACATAACTATCCTTGACCATTAAAAATCCGCTTTATGACAAATGCAAAAGATCTCTGCTTTGATAAGGGAAACGGACTACTGCCTGCAATAGCCCAGGACCATAAAACAGGTGAGGTACTCATGCTGGCTTATATGAATAGGCAGGCCTGGGAAAAGACACTGGAGACAGGCAAGGTCCATTACTGGAGCCGCACAAGGGACAAGCTGTGGCTCAAAGGTGAGACCTCCGGCCATGTTCAGTTACTGAAGGCTGCCTATGTGGACTGTGATCTGGACACCATACTGGTAAAGGTGGAACAGCTGGGCGGTGCGGCTTGCCATAAAGGCTACAGGAGCTGCTTTTATCGAAAAGTCCAGGGGGAATCCCTGGTTATTATTGGAGAACCTGTTTTTGATCCTAAGGAGGTTTACAAAAAGTGAACCAACTGAAGCTGGGTATACCGAAGGGAAGTCTTGAAAAGGCAACAATTGAGCTCTTTGCAAAGTCAGGGTGGCGTATAGATGTCCATCACAGGAGCTATTTTCCTAGTATAGATGATCCCGATATCACCTGCAGCATCTGCAGGGCCCAGGAGATGTCCCGTTATGTTGAGCAAGAAATCCTGGACGTCGGCATTACAGGCCGTGATTGGATCCTGGAGAATGACTCAGATATCGTCGTTGTGGCAGACCTGATATATTCCAAAGTAAGCAAACGTCCTGCCCGATGGGTCCTGGCCGTATCGGCCGGATCTCCTTATCGTTCCGCCAAGGACCTTGAGGGCAAGAAGATAGCCACAGAGCTTGTCAACTTCTCTAGGCGTTATTTTTCAGAACGTGGAATAAATGTAAGTGTTGAGTTCTCCTGGGGAGCCACCGAGGGCAAAATTGCCTCAAGGCTTGCCGACGCCATTGTTGAGGTAACAGAGACAGGTAGCACAATCAAGGCACACGGCCTGGTTATTATTGAAGAGCTGATGGAGTCTAACCCACAGTTGATAGCCAACAAACATGCCTGGGAAAATCCCTGGAAAAGGGAGAAGATTGAACAGATCTCCATGTTACTGCAGAGCGCATTGCGGGCGGATCGTCTTGTGGTGCTCAAAATGAATGTTCCCAAGGAAAAGCTGCAGGCATTGGTGGACATACTGCCCAGCCTCAATGCCCCCACGGTTTCTCCTCTGTATAAACAGGAGTGGTTCTCTGTGGAGACGGTGATAAACGAAGCTGAAGTAAGGGAGCTTATCCCACGGCTGATGGCCTCAGGTGCCCAAGGGATTATAGAACATTCCCTCAACAAAGTCCTCTAAATCCGGTGACACACAGAATCACCAAGACTGCCTTTGTTACAAGCGTCTACAAGCTCTCCCAGCTTCCATCACCCAGCTTGCCGGAAGTAGCCTTTGCCGGCAAATCCAATGTAGGCAAGTCCTGTCTTTTGAATCGTCTCCTGGGAAGGCGTAACCTGGTAAAAATCAGCTCAAGGCCAGGTTTCACCCAGTCTCTGAACTTTTTTCTGGTCAACGATTCCGTTCATTTTGTCGATCTTCCGGGCTACGGATTTGCAAAGGCTCCGAAACACATACAGCAAAAGTGGCACAGGCTGGTAGAGGGCTATATAGAGGCCAGAAAACCTCTCAAAGGCGTGGTATGCATCTTTGACATCAGGCGGGTTCCAGACCAGTTGGACCTTGATCTTTTGGGCTATCTACATGCCTTGGGAAGGCATGTCTGGTTAGTCCTGAACAAAGCAGACAAAATCTCTCAGCCCAAAAGGCAAAAGCAGATACAGGCTATCTGCCGGCTGCTTCCTGGATTTATAGATAAACCTCTGATTATTTCCGCCCGCACAGGAGAGGGTGTTCAGTCCCTTCTTGAAACGATTTGGCTACGGATCGGGAAAATCTAAGGATTTTTTTAAAAAAAAATTCTGGTGCCGGAGGCAAGAGTCGAACTCGCACGGGCGCAAGGCCCACGGGATTTTGAGAGCCGCGCATTAATTACTGTAACCATCTAAAATCGTTTATTTAATTTTGACAACCTCGTTATTTTTGCCACTTTTTTGCCAAATTTAAAAAAATCAGATCGATGAGTGGACCTAAAAAGGGCTTTAAGGTATGGGCCGGGTGTCAATTAGAAGCCCAAATCGCGGCGCTGACCCGACTGCGTTTCTCGGAGACGCCAGTCGCCGTGAAGGCGCCTTCACAAGCGAAGCCTTTGTGAAAGGCGTGGTTGGAAATTATTTTAATGACAGCGGTATGAGCTGTGTAGGCCTGGCACCCATGCCTTTTACCTTTCTTTTAATGGTGCCCCTGTTGTTTTTTTTGCTGTTCATCATTTTCTATCTTTATGATTTTTGAAATATTATCTTCTAATGCCATGACCGCGTCCACAACCATGGCGAGATACTTCTTGTCCGGATCACCTTCAGGTGTTTTTTCATTCAGTCTCCGAGAAAACCCACCAACTATTGTTAGCGGATTTCTGAGCTCATGAGCGACTCTATTTGCCATTTTTCCAAGTGCCGCAAGTCTTTCAGCCGCATCGAGTCTTCGGTTGTGCTCAAGGACATTTTTTTCATGCATATTCTGGAAGTGATCGCTGAAGCGGTAAGTCGTATAAGCCATACAGCAGTTGATTTTTATAATATTATTACAAAATTCCTCAATTGTGGTAATTTTAGACTCTTTCGCTAAAAGCGGTACCACTACACTTCGATAGAGTTCGAAGGCCTTCTGTACATCTGATAGTAAAAACCCGGCCTCCATACGCTTCTGTGTGATCTTTTCAATAAAACGATTGATATGGTCGAAGTCGCTCTGAGCCAAGACATGAAAGTAGCCATCAAAAGCCTCTCTAACAGTTGCCATAAGCTCTTCACGCGGCCTCTGGGAATAATGGTTACTTACATCCGTGTGTAGTCTTTTAAGCCATTCCTCGATGATTTTCGATCGATTTTGTTGGAGAAAATCCGTGAGAATAAATTTTTCCATAACTGAACCTCTATTCAGCACCTATCACTTTCAGAGCGCGAAAAGGGTAGTCATATAAAAACTTTCACCGTCGGCCGCCAATCCGCAGTGATTGTCGAAGACGCGAAGTATCCTCGATAACAATTAATTCTCTAATTCTGGTTAATAATCAGTTTTTATTATTTTTATACGACTGTCAAGGCTAAGATCGCTAAAATACCACAAAAATTATCTGGGTATCGTTCAATATGTTGTATTCCCAGGATTTCATGACACCATCAAGATTCATCAGCGGCTGGTATTAGAGAAATATAAACTGAATGCTGCAGCCTTGGGATAAAGACTAACTTTCTAAAAAACCGCAGCAATTCAGAAAACCTGCCAGCAAGTACCCAAGAATGGATATTATGAGAGTGATTAGCGGCCAAACTTATTGAGAGGTTCAGGATGAACCGGCCCTCCAAATTCGTCCATACTGATTTTTTGTTATTAGCTAATTTGGAGTATGGACCTGAGGGGATGGGTTGTCAAATTTAAAAAGTGATTTG
Organism: uncultured Thermodesulfobacteriaceae bacterium; assembly: GCA_964646435.1. GTDB lineage: Bacteria > Desulfobacterota > Dissulfuribacteria > Dissulfuribacterales > UBA3076 > UBA3076. The sequence goes on along the minus strand of CAZYEJ010000065.1, from coordinate 2,323 downwards.
AGTAAAGATGAAAAATATTGCCTATATCGCAACTTTATCCTGGGGCCTTAAATTTCTTCACAGGAGCGAAAAAAGGTATGGGCTTTTTCATTTCATAATTTCCGTAAAAATACCCATTACAGAGATTGTTATAAATGCCAAGATAATAAAGGCGGGGATCGATGCTATGGCCTAGCTAACCATGAAGGTGACCATTGGCCAAAATTGACCAGTTTTGCAAGCCACAGCCTATAAAAAAAGGCGGTTAGATTATACTAACCGCCTGATATTACTGGTGCCGGAGGCGAGAGTCGAACTCGCACGGGCGCAAGGCCCACTGGATTTTGAGTCCAGCGCGTATACCAATTTCACCACTCCGGCAATATGTTTTCCTGATACCAAAACCAAACCACAGTGTCAATCAATAATCCTGTGGAAACAAATCCTGAATTCGATCCCAAACTCTCTCTCCGACCTCTTCCTTGTGCAAAAGGGGCAGGGCCTTGACATCCCCATCGGCGGAGACAATTAGGACCCTATTATTTGGTACATCAAAGCCGCCATCAGGCTGAGACACATCATTGGCAATCAGCAAATCCGCTCCTTTTAGCTTTATTTTTGTTAGGGCCTGCGCTTTAAGATCTTGGGTCTCTGCACAAAAGCCGATGATTATCTGCCTGCCCTTACGACTCTTTACCAACTGCGATAAGATGTCATTTGTCCGCACAAGATCTAAATGCAGTTCAGGTGTGCCTTTCTTGATCTTCTGGTCGGCCCTAACAGAAGGGGTGTAGTCTGCCACTGCGGCAGTCATGATTATTACATGAGCATCTTGCGAAAGTTTGCTAATTATGTCATCCATCTCGCCTGCAGTTTCAACAGGATAGATCTTTATATCCGAAGGATGTGGAATGGAGACCGGACCGCTTACAAGAGTCACTCTTGCGCCGCGTCTGAAGGCAACCATGGCCATAGCATAACCCATGATTCCTGAGGAACGGTTAGAAATATACCGGACAGGATCCAGATATTCTCTGGTCGGCCCGGCAGATACCAGTACATTCATTCCTCTCAAAGTCTGTGGAGTTGTTGCCTTTAGTATGGCATTCCTCACCACAGACCACTCTGGCAATCTTCCCCGACCCCTGTCGCCACAGGCCGTTTCCCCTATCTCAGGCTCTATCACTCTGTAGCCCAATACCTTAAGACGTTCTATGTTTGCCTGAGTCGCCGGATGCGCATACATGGCCGGATTCATTGAAGGGGAAAAAAGTACCGGACCGGAGAATGCCAGGAGTAATGTGGACAGAAAATCATCCGCCAGACCATTTGCGGCTTTGCCGATTATATTTGCAGTAGCAGGCAGTACCAGAAAAAGGTCGGCGGATCGGGCAAGCTCTATATGAGGAATGGTCTCGGCACCCTCCACGCAAAACAGATCCGTGTATACTTTTCCGCCTGTAAGAGCTGCGAAAGTAATGGGCGACACAAACTCGGTTGCATGTTTGGTCATCACGGGTATTACCCGTGCGCCCAATGCACGAATCTTCTTGGAATAATCAGCCGCCTTATACGCGGCAATCCCACCGGTTATTCCAAGAAGGACAGTCTTCCCCTCTAATGGCGTATAGGGTGAAGCCTTCTCTGATAGAATCTCTGGGCCTGGAACCTGTTTCACATTATCATTGGCCAAGTGGTTCGTTTACCCAGATCTGGACCTCGGTCTTAAAGCCCATTCGTCCTTCATATATCTGTATAAAACAATGGGAGTTACCTCTTTTGGAGAATGCAAGGAAGCTCCGCTTCGCATTCAATGTACCATCCAATACCCAGCCATGGTTAGGCATGGATTTTGTGAAAAATTCCATTAATGAGGCCACAGTTACCCTGCCCTGGAATACCAATATTCCGCCCTGGAAGCCCACAGTCTTAATCATTATCGTTTTGTCTTCAACCTTTTCAAGTTCAATGGGTATAGGAAGATCCTGGAATTCATAAATAACACTGGCGGCCTCAGAACCCGGAGCAGTTTCAGAAAATCCCGTCGAGGACTCCCCTGGTGCCGAACTCGTCTTGGCGCACGAAGTCAGCAGAAAAAATGGCAGATAAAGGATCAAGGCAGAAACGAAAAAAACAGCGGATAATTTCCTGTGAAAGGGCATTTTACATCCTCCTATACTTGGTTAGGAACGTACAATAAATAACTTGAACAAATTAATGTCTTTTTTGCCGTCTTCTTCGTTGCTCGTCGATCACATAACCCGTTATGCTCGCTCCTCGCGCCTTGAATACAACAAAAAATCCTGTTAATTTTTGTTCAACTTATTTATCTCCCGTTCCTTAT
>CAZYEJ010000064.1:0-8399 GCA_964646435.1 uncultured Thermodesulfobacteriaceae bacterium | reverse complement strand
CTGAGCGTAACTCTCTCGGCTTGATCGATCAGCGTTCGTGCTGCCTCTACGGCATGTCGGATGACAAAATCGGTCAGAGTGGTCTGTTGTAAGGCGACTGCACGCACGAGGAGCGCTTTGTCCTCGGCCTGGATCCTCAGCGACATTCGGCTATTGTTCTCGACAAGAATTTGTGGCATGTTCATATTCCTTCGTTGTTGTACGTATTCAAAATGTACAATTCATTTCATGCCATGTCAACCTGAATACTCTGGAATTCCGATCTAAAGATCAAAAACAGTGAATTCTTTTCAGAAAAAAACTGCATATCCCTGATTTTCTATCCCTTTTACATTTGTTTTTCTCTTTTAGGGCCTAGAAAAAAATAACTTGGCATTTTCGTATCCCATCTTCACTACATCTTTAATCGATCCTCAATCGCAAAATCCTCAACATAACACTGTTATGCCTGCGGTTTTGTTCAATCAGATCGACTAAATCTATGGCAAATCTGGGCGCGAATTCCACCAATTCGTGTTTTTCTGCCAGAACTTTCTACGATTCACTTGAAAAAGGATGGTGTTTTCGAGAAAAAGTCTTTTTTTGTGATTTGTTTGATCCTAAATTAAGCAGTTAGCAGTTAGCTATTAGTTTAAGGATTATCGGTCTGTCGCTCTGACAAGCAGGATGTTTTACTATTACAAAATTAGGTATTAACTGTTCATCACGGATTATCACACTAATACGTGATGAACCATTTTCCAAAGCTAAACGCTAATGGCTAACAGCTAAACGCTCAACTTAGGTTGATAATACAGTTATGAAGATACCGGTAATTGATCTTGGTGAATGTGAAGACTGCGAGGCATGTCTTGATCTGTGTCCTGCAGTCTTTAGAAGACACGACGCAGGCTACATAGAGGTGGTTGACCTGCCTGAATACCCGGAAGAAAAGATAGATGAAATTATCAAGAACTGCCTTGCCCAATGCATTACCTGGGAAGAAGCTTGAGATGAAGATTGATAATGGCGAAACGTAATGTCATCATATTTCTGATCTTCGTCAGTTCTTGCCTGCTGTTTAGTCCGGCACAGATGTTACTGACTGCCGTGACTGTAGATGAAACCTTTGTGATTACTCAGGTCCAAAAGTAATCCGGAGCCTCCTTCAACCTTGATCACTGTGTGGACATTACCTCTTGGATGAAAATCACCTTCCACCTTGATATTGCGGGGGGAGAGGATCCCCGTCAGGTCTGAAAAAATTTTGTTGACGGCTTCTTCGTGCGAAACATATTGATCTCTATAGGTGTTGAGATAGAGTTTTAGAGATTTCAGTTCCACTATGAACCGGTCCGGTACATAATTTAACCTTATGGTTGCAAAGTCAGGATATCCTGACCTTGGGCAAAGACAGGTAAATTCCGGGAAACTTATCTCTATGGTATAATCGCGTTCAGGGCATGGATTCGGCCATGATTCAAGCTCGGCCTTTTTTATTTCTTTTTCTCCGTATTTCATTTTCATTATTTCCAGGTAAATTGAGCATCCGTCTATGTTGAAAAAGTGTAAACTACAGTAATGAAGGATGCAGTACATTCTATTGGGTAACAAGAATCTTATGAACCGGGACAATCCTGACACGCTTTCTTACCCGCGGTAGTTCCTCATACAAAACCTCCCAGGTATTAGATGTCGGATGCCCTATGGCAAGAACAGATCCATTCTCCATAGACAGTTTCACCATTTTCTTGACCGCACTTCTGATAGACTCCTTTTGAGTGTTATGGTCTAGGAACACGGCCCTTTCAGCAGCCGGTATCCCCATAGATCTGGCAGTTACATATGCCACACTGTCAGGGGTAGTCTTGCTGTCAACAAAAAAAAGGCCACGGCGCTTTATTTCAGTAAGAATCAATTCCATGCCTCTTTCACTTGCAGTGAATTTAGAACCCATGTGATTATTTACTCCGATTGCACCAGGCACAGCATCCAGGTCCTTTCTGAGCATCTTTAACATGGAATCAAAATCCATGCTTAGACGCAGGACGCCGGGACCAGGGTCAATCGCACTGTTAACAGGTTCCAGGGGCAGGTGTATTAAGACATCTTTGCCGAGATCCTTGGCCTTTTTGGCCAGCATGGGCGTATGAGGCGCAGTTGGGAGAAAGGAAAAGGAAAGAGGGGCCTCTAACTTCAGAAACTGATTGTTAATTGGAAGATTATAACCCATGTCGTCTATAAGTATAGCTACTAAAGGCATAGAGGCTGTGCTTTTCGGTCTTGATGGTTTGGAAGGACGGGAAACTGGTGGTGCGGAATCAAATTCTTCAAGGGGCGGGCGGACCTTTGGTCCTGTGCTCTGAGGCAAAGGAAGAAGGTATAAAAGGGCCACAATTGCCCCGGTTATTCCCAAGGCTATTATAGGCCACAATAGACGGGGAGAACGTCTTGTGAGATTCTTCTTGCGGGTTTTGTCCCTTGATGAGCGAGATCTAGACATTTAAAAGGCTTTGAGGCACTCGCAAAACCCATCTTTGGCTGGAACTGCCGTTCCGAGAACAACGTCCCGATGACTGCGTTGCCCTCAAAAAAAACTTGGGTTTTGCAAGAAGTTCACTTTACAGTCTTCGCAGAGGTAACTTGTGTAAATATGGCCCACGCCTTTAATATTCTAACTGCCTCTTGTAACTGGTTATCTATAGGGGGCGGCTGTGTTTCTCCATTATCAACTTCGGAGTCGCCGGCTTTCGGCTTATCTTTTTTATCTTTTACAGAATTCGGCTCATTTTCAATCGGCTCATCTTCATTCAGCAGGTGTCCCTCTAAGTCACGTTCCGTGGGGAAATGAAAAAATTCGTCCTTTTCTTTTGGTTTTGCCAGGGGCGTGTAAGGTACTTCTATATCAGGCTCTATGCCCTTTGCCTGTATGGACCTGCCGTTAGGCGTGTAATATCTGGCTGTGGTAAGGCGTACTGCAGATCCGTCTTCAAGTGGAATGATGGTCTGGACCGATCCCTTGCCAAAAGTCTGGACCCCTATAATTATTGCCCTTTTGTGATCTTGAAGGGCACCGGCAACTATCTCCGAGGCACTGGCGCTTCCTTCATTGACCAATATTGCAATGGGGTAATTGTGGGAATGCTTGTCCGGATGGGCCTCAAAACGCATTTTTTGTTCTTCGATCCTGCCGTCTGTGTAAACAATAAGTCCCTTTTTTAGAAATACATCAGCTACTTTTACTGCTTGGTCAAGTAACCCACCAGGATTGTTTCGCAGATCAAGAACCAGGCCCTTGAGACCTTTGTCCTTTTCCAGTTCTTTTAAGGCCTTTTTCAGTTCGAAAGTAGTCTTGTTCTGGAAATTACTAATACGTATATAACCATAGCCCTCTTCCAGCATTCTGGATCGAACACTTTTTATGGGGATTACGTCCCTTGTCAGGGTTACGTCTTTAAGCCGTCTCCATCCCTCCCGGTATATGGATATAGTGACGTCGGTCCCCTTGGTACCTCTTAGAAGCTTTACTGACTCAATCAAGGTCATGTTTTTAGTGGTTTTACCCTCTATCTTGAGTATTTTATCATTGGCCTTCAGACCCGCCTTATATGCTGGAGTGCCCTCTATGGGGGACACAATCGTCAGTATTCCGTCTTTGAGGCTGATCTCTATGCCTATGCCGGTGAAGCTGCCTTTGGTCTCTATCTGAAGTTCCTTGTAGTCCTCAGGCTTCATGAAAGAGGAGTGCGGATCAAGAGATTTGAGCATGCCCTGTACTGCACCGTAGATAAGTTTTTTGGGCGGAATCTCTTCAACATAATTGCGCTGTACCAGGTCGAGAACAGAACCGAAGATTTTAAGTTGTTCGTAAGTTCCGTTTTCCCTGGCAGAGGCAATTTGATGTGCTTGATAGGTGCCGATGACCATGAAAACACAAATCAGAGCAATTACAATAAGCCAGTAACGTCCCGACTTTGAAAATTTTTCCATTTTTTATCTCCCTCGACCAGTTATGACAATAAAACATCCTGGGAAGACAGGCAATCTCTATTTTGCCATTTACAGCAACCATGCGTAGCAGGGTGTCGAAAAAAGATTGTAACCGTTCCCATTTCCTTGGCAGTCGGGGAGTGAACGATTACAATAATTACTATGACATTGACAGCCAAACCTCCCCTTGTAGAGATCCGAAATCTCACGAAGCGATTCGGAGACAGGGTGGCGGTTAAGGATCTTGATCTCTGTATATATCCCGGAGAGTGTCTGGGGCTGCTCGGCCCTAATGGGGCAGGAAAGACTACCACCATACATATGCTCCTGGGCCTTGTTAGGTCCACCTCAGGTAAAATCAGCGTCTTTGGTGAATCCATCCCTGAACGGCTGAAACAAATAAAATTGAGGATAGGTGTGGTGCCTCAGGGAGACAACCTGGATCCTGATCTGACTGTATTTGAAAACCTTCTTGTTTATGCTGCATATTTTGGAATAGACCGCTCTACAGCCAGAAAGCGAGCGGACGATCTTCTCGGTTTTTTTGCTCTGAAAAATCGAAGTAATGAGATCATTCAACATCTTTCAGGTGGTCAGCGTAGGCGTCTTCTCTTGTCAAGGGCTTTGATAAATGCGCCGGAGTTGCTGATCCTTGATGAGCCCACTATAGGCCTTGATCCCCAGGCCAGACATCTGATATGGGAGCGGCTTGAGGACCTGAGATCCCAGGGTACTACTATGCTCCTTACCAGCCACTATATGGATGAGGTGTCCCGCCTGACCAACAGGGTATTGATACTGGATGAAGGAAAAATAGTTGCACAGGGGAACCCCGGAGAAATGGTGGCGGATATGATGGGATCGGAAGTGTTTGAGGTGGCGGACAGTCAGGAAAAACTTGACGCCCTGGAGGAAACTCTCCGTTCCTGCAAGGTGGATATCGAGAGTGTAGCAGACAGGCTCTTCATATATGCCCATGAACCGTGTACTGAGCTTGAGACCATGGCCATTTCCCTTCGTCATGTCAATAAACGGCCTGCAAATCTGGAAGATCTGTTTTTAAAGCTGACAGGAAGGACTCTGAGAGAAAACTGATGTGGCTGCTTTTTTATAAGGTATGGCTGAGAAATGCCAGGGTATGGCGAAAGCACGTATGGGCCAGCTTGATAGGAAACCTGGGCCAGCCATTCCTCTTTTTGTTAGCAATGGGTTTCGGCCTTGGGAGACAAATCCTGCAGATAGAGGGAGTTACCTACCTCCAATTCATAGGCCCGGGCCTGGTGGCTTCGGCAGTCATGTACAGCAGTTCTTTTGAGACCATGTATGGTTCCTACACCAGACTCACTACCCAGCGGACTTACGAGGCCATCCTCATGACTCCTGTGAGCGTTGAGGAACTCGCGCTGGGAGAAATTATCTGGGCGGCAACCAAGGGCATCATTTCCGGGCTCATAATGCTCGCAGCTCTTCCGCTTTTTGGCCTGATTCCGTCTCCGTGGATATTGGCCCTTATCCCCATGCTCTTTTTGGAAGGGATCCTGTTTGCATCCCTGGGGCTCATAATGACTGCCCTGGCCAGCGATTACGAATTCTTTAATTATTTTACTTCACTCTTCATAACACCGCTGTTCCTGTTTTCAGGCATTTTTTTTTCCATAAGTGCCATGAATCCGGTTATACAGAAAATCTCTTTGGCCTTGCCCTTGACCCATGCGGTCAACCTTTCACGTATGCTCTGCTACGGTCGGATCGGGCCTGATTGGCTTATCCATTCGCTGGTCATAGTAGCTCTATCCGTTTTCTGTGCCTGGGTTGCCATTGTGCTTATCAGGCGGAGACTCATACTGTGAGGCTGCGGTACATACTTAAGGGTATAGAGGCCACTGATGCGTTGGGGAATTGCCTGTCAATGGTGCTTGAACCTGGAAATCTTTTACTTTTGTCAGGGGATCTGGGAGCTGGGAAAACAAGTCTGACCAAGGCAATAGCCTCCGGCCTTGGAGTAGAGGAAAATGAGGTGACAAGCCCTTCCTTTGCCATAATCCACGAGCACCTGAACGGTCGCTTGTCCTTGATTCATGTAGACCTATACCGGCTTGGTCCCCATGCAGACATCACAGAGATCGGGCTTGAAGACTATTTCGATGGAGAAAACGTAGTAATCATCGAATGGGCCGAATACCTGAAGGACCCGTTGGTAGAAACGGCGCTTAAAATAGACTTGAATTTTATTGATGAACAAAGCAGGGAAGTGTGCCTGACCGGCAAGACCGGGATCTGGGGTGAAAGGCTTTTATTGCTTGATGATTGCATGAAAGCTCTTACAAAGGGGGATTAAGGTGGATTTGGAATGGTCAATGTGCTATCTCTTCATCATCTCAACCACAGAGGGAAATCTGGAAAGATCAGTATGGGGAAGAAAGAGGGAACCGGTTAGCTGGTTCATAAAATCTCCACGCACATTCATCTCGAGATAAGTTATCTTATCGCAGATTTCCTCCACCTCTTTTCCGGCATTTCTCCATGTGAGGGCCTCAATAGCCCCGGTACCTGCGGCATTTTCCAGGCCCTTAAAGCGCTCAAGGGGCACATCAGGCAGCATGCCAATTGTTATGGCTTTTTTGGGATCTATGTAATTGCCAAAGGCCCCTGCGACATAAAACCTCTCGATATCCTCAAATCCGATCCCAACGCTCTGGATTATCACGTTCAGTATGGTGTACATGGCCCCTTTTGAACGAATCAGGTTTTTTATGTCGCTCTGACTGATATAGACCGGTTTCCCATGGCCGGTCTCATGAGGATCTGCCACAACGTAGATCCATTCCCCGCCTACCTGTTGCATCCTGGCGCTATCCCGGTCCACCACAAGCTTTCCGGTTGGGTCCACCAGTCCTGCAACAAACAGGGCTGCCAGGAGATCTATTATTCCTGAACCGCATAATCCCTCCGGGGCCTTGCCGTCTTTGGTATGAAACGTAACAGTCAAGTTGTATCGGTCTATGTCCACCCGGTCTATTGCCCCTGGCTGTGCTCTCATACCACAGGAGGAAATTCCCCCTTCAAGTGCCGGGCCGGCCGCTCCTGCACAGGCCACCAGCCAGTCCCTGTTCCCCAGCACTACCTCTGCATTGGTGCCAATATCCACGAGCATGGAGATCTCCTCCTTGAGGTGTATGCCTGAGGCCAGTATTCCTGCCAGAAGATCACCGCCGAAGTAACTCCCCACATTTGGAAAACAATAAAGCCAGGCCTGAGGATGGACGTTTATTCCTATTTCCCAAGGCCGGATCAGATCAAAGCGGTTAACCACGGGAATATATGGTTCCCGGCAGATATGGCCTGGATCAAGACCTAAAAAGAAGTGGCACATAGTGGTGTTGCCAGCCAATGCAATAAAGCAAATATTCTCCGGGCTCATGCCATGTCCTGCCACAATTTCCTGAACAGAGGAGTTAAAAAGGCTAATGACTTCAGACTGCAGTGTCTCCAAGCCATTGCCTTGCCCTGCAAAAAGGATCCTTTCCAGGATATCCTCACCATGGACCCTTTGAGGGTTGGTTTTTGATAGAGTGGAAACGATTTTGCCGGAACCAAGGTCCACCAGGTAAAAGACCACTGTCGTGCTTCCAAGGTCCACAGCCAGTCCATAAGGCCGCAGAGAAGCGCCCGCAGCGCTGACCTGGGCGACTTCCCAGCCGGAAGGCCCATCCAGCACCAATGTCTGCACCTTGTAGCCGGAGGAAGGGAGAATGTCAGGCAGGACTTTGCATGTCTCTAATGGGAACAAAGGTGACTGGCCCAGGATAGACTCTAGGGCAGCTCTTGTACGTGACTCGTGACTGCGGTTGTCGCTCAGAGACGGACCAGGTAGATCCAGACTGATTGCGCGGGCTACAGGATCAAAACGCATAAGCGTAAATTGTTTTGTAAACGTTCACAGGTTGTATTGAAAGATGAACGTCCAACGTCGAATGAAAAACGAATATCTAATACTGAATATTCAACTGGTATTTCTGTTTCTTCATCTTTTCCCATTCAAAATTCGATGTTCGATGTTCGATGTTCATTAGTCCATCCGTTGATCTTTTTCCCGCTCGGTCTGGTCCGGAGTCACATCGATAATAAGAGAGCTTGGATTCGGATCACTATTGGTCTCATTACGCCTTGCACATTCCTTCTCAAATTGACGCATGACCTTGCGAACACGCCATGCCATATAGCCGGCTGCAATGGAAAAGACTACTACAGCGCCCAAAAACAACGGCAAGGCCACAAAAAAGGCAGCCACTGCAAGCAGTCCCAGTCCCAACAGGGTCAGTGGGGACATGTTTGTGGATTTATAGTATATTCTGCGTTGTGTCATTTTATTCCTCGTAAGCGTTCACAGGGCACCGCATCTGCTTTGTTGTCGGGCACTTGAAGTACAG
>CAZYEJ010000063.1:0-8843 GCA_964646435.1 uncultured Thermodesulfobacteriaceae bacterium | reverse complement strand
CTTCCTGTACTTCAAGTGCCCGACAACAAAGCAGATGCGGTGCCCTGTGAACGCTCACTCCCAAAACAGGAGCCGGAAGTGTCTATAAGAGCTGTTCGCGGATTTAAGGACGTATTGCCTGATGAGATCGAGCTCCGGCATCGAGTTGAATCCATTGCCCGCGGTGTTTTCAATGCCTTCGGTCTAAAAGAGATACGGATTCCTTTGTTGGAAAAGACCGAGGTTTTTGCTCGGAGTATTGGCGAACTTACTGATATCGTTGAAAAAGAAATGTACACATTCATCGACAGGAGCGGTGATTCTTTGACCCTCAGGCCTGAGGCAACAGCGGGTCTTGTAAGGGCGGTGAACGAGCATAAACTTTTTGCCCGGTCTCCGGTGTTAAAGCTGTTTACAACAGGACCCATGTTCAGGCATGAACGGCCCCAAAAAGGCAGGCTCCGTCAATTTTATCAGATAAATGTGGAAGTGATTGGAACAAAGGCCCCTTTTTCAGATACTGAGGTTATCTGGATGGCATGGGATATTCTGGAGCAACTTGGACTCAAGGATCTGCGTCTGGAAATCAATTTTTTGGGTTGCCCTGCATGCAGGCCTATGTATAGGAATGATCTGAAGGAATATCTTGAGGGTGTATTTCAGGATCTCTGCCCTGACTGCCAAAGAAGGAGCAAAATAAATCCTCTAAGGGCCTTTGATTGTAAGAACGAAGCCTGCAAAAAAATTATGGCCAAGGCACCCCTGAATAGGGAGTATCTATGTACTGAGTGTGCAGACCACATGGAGAAGGTGTTGGCCTTTCTTAAGACCCTGGGCATACCATTTGTCATAAATCCTTACCTGGTAAGGGGTCTTGATTACTATGTGATGACCACCTTTGAGATAGTCTCTCCTGATCTGGGTGCCCAGAGCACAGTGGCTGCAGGAGGCAGATATGACGGCCTTTTAAAGGCCATGGGCGGACCTGATCTTCCTGGAGTCGGGATGGCAGTCGGGGTTGACCGGTTGTTGCTGCTCCTTGAAAAGGATAAGAAGGGACCATCTATTGATCTGTTTATAGCAGCTCTGGGTCCCAGGGCCAGAAAAGAAGTTATGCCCTGGATAAAACACTGGCGCCGTCAAGGGCTGGCTGTGCAGATGTCATACGAGGAAAAGGGCCTTAAGGCCCAGATGAAGCAGGCCGGTAGGGCAGGGGCCTGTTATGTGCTCATAGTGGGAGAAGACGAACTCGATAAAAAACAAGTGGTGCTCAGAGATATGATGACCCGCGATCAGCATGAGGTACCTGTTGATGATGTGATTTCAGCAGTGGAGAGGCTGGTTAGTGTCTGAACGAAAAGGCTGTTCAGACACAATTTTGAATTTTGAATTCTAAATTTTGAATTAAAAAAGGAAGTAAGGAACAGGAGATTTATTGTACATTCCTAACCTTAAAGAGGTAAATTGAATGGATTTAATGGATGGGCTGAAGCGTACCCATGATTGTTATAGTATTACAGAGACGGACCTGGACCAGGACGTGGTCCTGATGGGATGGGTGCTCAGACGGCGGGATCATGGGGGGCTTATTTTTATAGACCTTCGCGATCGCAAAGGGATCACCCAGGTGGTATTTGCACCTGAGGTACACGCTGATTCACATCAAAAGGCCCACAGTCTCAGAAGTGAGTATGTGATTGCAGTAAAAGGCCTGGTCCGCAGAAGACCCGAGGGCATGGCGAATCCAAAGATAAAGACCGGCATGATAGAAGTCGCATGCCGTGATCTGCGCATTTTGAACACCTCCAAGACCCCTGCATTTTCCCTTGATGAGGAAGGGGAAGTGTCTGAGAACCTGAGGCTAAAATACCGTTATCTGGACCTTAGAAGACCCCACATGGTTGAGAGCATATGCCTGCGGCACAGGGTCTGTCAGGCCATGAGGTCCTATTTGAACAGCAGGGAATTTCTAGAAATCGAGACCCCTATGCTGACAAGAAGTACCCCTGAGGGTGCCAGGGACTACCTTGTGCCCAGCAGGGTTAATCCGGGTCGCTTTTATGCCCTGCCACAGTCTCCCCAACTCTATAAACAAATCCTTATGATCTCGGGCCTTGATCGTTATTATCAGATAGTCAAGTGTTTCAGGGACGAGGACCTGAGGGCTGATCGTCAGCCTGAGTTTACACAACTGGATATGGAGATGTCCTTTATTGATGAAGACGACATTATTGACCTGATAGAGGGCCTGATGTGCTTTCTGTTTAAGGAGACCCTGGGCAAGGACATTAAGACACCGTTTCGGAGGTTGACCTTTCATGAGGCACTGGATCGTTTCGGGACCGATCGCCCGGATACGCGCTTTGGCCTGGAGCTCTGCGATATATCGGACATTGCCGCCGGATGCGGGCTGAAGGTCTTTCAGAAGGTGGTTTCTGCCAACGGTGTGGTAAAGGCCATAAATGCAAAAGGCATGGTGGATCTTTCCAGGAAAGACCTGGATGATCTTACTGAGTTTGCAATAGGTTTCGGGGCCAAGGGACTTGCCTGGGTAAAAATAAAGGAAGACGCCTCCTGGCAGTCACCCATAGCAAAATTTTTCTCTGAGGAAGAGAAAATAGCAATAGTACAGCAGTTAGATGCGGTTCCGGGAGATATAATGTTCTTTGGGGCGGATCAAAAGGCCACGGTATGCAGGGTCTTGGGAGAACTCAGGGTGGAGCTTGCCAGGCGCCGGAATCTTGTTCCTGAAGGAAAATTTAATTTTATATGGATTACTGAGTTTCCTCTGTTAGAATATGATGAAGATGAGGAAAGGTTTGTGGCCCTGCACCATCCATTTACTTCCCCCAGGACCGAGGATATGGAATTGTTATCCAGCGACCCTGCGAACGTGAGGTCCAGGGCCTATGATCTGGTTCTTAATGGAATTGAGATAGGTGGAGGCAGTATTCGTATTCATCAGACTTCTGTTCAGGAAGCCGTCTTCAGGGCTCTATCAATCTCCGAAGAAGATGCCAGGGACAAATTTGGCTTCCTTCTTGATGCCCTGTCATATGGGGCGCCGCCTCACGGAGGTATTGCTTTTGGCCTGGACCGTCTGGTAATGCTCATGGCAGGAAAAGATACTATAAGGGATGTCATGGCCTTTCCAAAGACCCAGAAGGCCCAGTGTCTCTTGACCAATGCCCCTGCAAATGTGAGTATGGCTCAGTTGGCTGAGCTGTATTTGAAACCCGGCTGGAAGAAAAGTGACTAAAGTGAGCTAAAGTTGTAGTGCTTTTCATTCAATAGTTAAAATACATAATTCATAATTTTGTTTAAATAAGGAGTTTTTATGGCAAAGTGGAATCCCAGACGCAGATTATTGGATCGCCAAGGTAGTGAATATTGGAATTTTACTCTTCAGGATGCCCCCCAGGCCAATCTGATGAGAGATATCTATCCATATAATGAAGTGTGTAAAATTGATTTTGACCACAAGCACATGATGCCGTCTCCATGCGAAGACATGCTTATAACTGATACTACCTTCAGGGATGGCCAGCAGGCACGACCCCCATACACTGTGAAACAAATTAGCTATATTTTCGATTTAATGCATCGTATGGGAGGCCCAAAGGGGATAATCCGTCAGTCTGAATTTTTTCTGTACACCTCCAAGGATAAGGAAGCTGTGGAAAAATGCAGGGAGAAGGGATATGACTTTCCACAGATTACAGGGTGGATAAGGGCAAAGGCCGAAGACCTGAAGCTTGTAAAGGAAATGGGCTTGGGGGAAACCGGTATCCTTACCTCTGCCTCTGATTATCATATATGTCTGAAGCTCAAAAAGACCAGGGCCCAGGCCATGGAAGCCTATCTGGCCATAGTTAAGGACGCCCTGGATCTGGGAATAGTTCCCCGTTGCCATTTTGAGGACATTACCAGGGCGGATATGTATGGCTTTTGCGTGCCTTTTGCAATAGAGCTTATGAAATTGAGAGAAGAGAGTGGGATAGATATAAAGATCAGGCTGTGTGATACCCTTGGTTATGGCGTTACATACCCTGGTACAGCTCTTCCAAGGAATGTTTCAAAGCTGGTAAGGGCAATGATAGATGACGCCGGAGTGCCGGGAGAATCCCTTGAGTGGCACGGCCACAACGACTTCCACAAGACAGTGATTAACGCCACTACTGCATGGCTCTATGGGTGTGGTGCTATAAACGGTACTCTGCTGGGGTTCGGCGAGCGTACAGGCAATACTCCCATAGAGGCGGTATTAATAGAGCGTATAGCCCTGAGGGGAACCGATGATGGTATAGACACAAAGGCCATTACAGAGATGGCCAAATTTTTTGAAAGGGAACTCGATGTACATATTCCCAAGAACTATCCCCTGGTCGGCGAGAATTTCAATGCGACCAGTGCGGGCATACACGCAGACGGTCTGCTCAAGAACGAGGAGATTTACAATATATTCGACACGGGCAAGATCCTCGGCAGGCCGGTAGCTGTCATTATTTCCGACAAGTCCGGTACAGCAGGCATCGCACACTGGATAAATGCACACAGGGAACTGGATGGTGAACAAAGGATTGATAAACGTCATCCCGGAGTTGTGCGGATATACAAGCAGGTTATGAAAGAGTATGAGCAGGGCAGGGTTACCTCCATGTCAGATGAAGAGATGCATATCCTTGCCAGAAGATACCTGCCCGAGCTTTTCATTTCCGAGTTTGACAAGCTTAAGCTCAAGGCCCATGAACTCGCCTTCCACCTGGTGAAGGACCTGATAGATCGTAAAGAAATACGCTCCATGGATCCTGAGCTTGCAAAGCCCGGTTTTGCCCAAATCCTTGACGATAATCCTTTTATTCAGTTTCTTTACGTGGTGAATGCAGACGGACGCAAAATCACCCAGAACTTTACTCATTTGGAAGATAGGGCTAAATATGCAAATTACCAGTTGGATAGCGATTTTTCCGCCCGTCCCTGGTTTATCGAGCCCATAAAGGATGGCGAGATCCATGTCAGTGAATTTTATACGTCAAGGATCACCGACGCCCTCTGTATTACAGTGTCAGGCCCGATCCGCAATGATGAAGATGAGATTGTCGGTATACTGGGAATAGATCTACGATTTGAAGACCTCGCCAAAATGGAGCAGGAATCCGAGGAATGAGAAGGGTGCTATTCGGAAGAAATGGACTGGTCGTACCTCTATTGCCCTGATCTTCCCTGATGTCTACTCTGTAGGTATGTCCAATCTCGGCCTCCAGTCGGTCTACGCTAGGCTTAATGCCGAAGACCGGGTGGTGGCTGAGAGATTCTTTGTACCAAATTACCAAATCACCAAATCACCAAATCACCAAATTCCCCATTCTCTCTGGATCTCGGAAGAATCCAACAGACCTCTGAAGGACTTTGATCTCATAGTTTTTTCAGTGAGCTTTGAGTCCAGTTATCAAAACATGGTAAAGGCCCTGGAAGCAGCAGGGCTGTCTCTCAGGTCTGAAAATCGTCAAGACCGGGAACCTATTGTACTGGCAGGAGGGATTGCTACCCAGATCAATCCTGAACCCATAGCCCCTTTTGTGGATGCCTTTCTTCTTGGCGATTTCGAGGCCATTTCAGAGGCCTTTGTCTCATGTCTGCCTGAGTTCACTGACCAGGGCCTTTCAAGAATTGAACGATTAAAACGGCTTGCGGACAATGTCCCCGGGGTCTATGTCCCAATATTTTACAGGCCTCTCTATAATGCCTCAGGAGATCTGGTCGAGTGGGAGTATGAGCAAGGCCTTCCTTTTCCTGTTGTTCCAGCCATCTTTATTCCCAATTCCCAATCTATAACTCCATCGGTTCCGCACACCAGGATCCTCAGCCCGGATTCTATTTTTTCCAATATGTTTTTAATAGAACTTGCAAGAGGCTGTGGTAAAGGTTGCAGGTTCTGTGCTGCAGGTTTTGTGTATCGACCTCCCAGGCACTGGTCCATTGAGAGCCTAAATGTAGCCCTTCAAGAGTGCAAGGATACTGACCGGGTGGGGCTGGTCGGCCTTGAGTTTCTTGGGAGGAAAGAGATTGAACAACTTTGCAGAAAGCTCCTGGATGAAGGACTGAAGCTCGCCTTTTCATCCCTCAGGGCCGATGATATTACTCAGGACCTTGTCCGTCTCCTCAAGGCCTCGGATGCCAAATTGGCAACTATTGCACCGGAGGCAGGGTCCCAACGGCTGAGGCAGGTCATCAACAAGAATCTTAATGAAGATGTAATTCTGGAGGCGGCAGAGACACTTGTATCAGGCGGAATCCCGAACTTAAAACTCTACTTCATGCTGGGCTTACCTTTTGAGACCGACGAAGATGCCCAAGCTATCGTGGATCTGGTTGATAAAATCCGTCGCGCTGTCAGACCAATTGGTCAATCAAGGGGTCATCTGGGCTCTATAACAGTGTCAGTCAGTACTTTTGTGCCAAAGGCATGGACTCCGATGCAGTGGGCCGGGGCTGTAAAGAAGTCAGTACTTGAACGTAGAAGGCGAATACTGGAAAAAGGTCTGCGTCGTCTGCCCAATGTGAAGTTACAACTGGATTCTGTGCGTGAAGCCACTTTTCAGACAATACTGAGCAGAGGGGACAGGATGCTTGCACCTGTTCTGGAGGCAGTGGCGCTCAGAGGAGTCACCTTGAGCAAGGCCATGAAAGAGGCTGGTCTATCAGTCGATATGTATTACAAAATTCTGGGTAGGGACACGAATTTTCCCTGGGAGATCATAGATCACAGAGTACGCAGAGAATATTTATGGAAAGAGTGGAACAGGGCATCAAGGGCCAAGGAAACCGCTTTTTGTATTCCCGGAATATGTACTAGGTGCGGGGCCTGCAGAGAATGAGCAAAAAGAGGACATCTCATTAAGGCTTCCTCCTCTAAACGATGAAATGCTGGAATGTACAAAAACAGCTTTCATTTTAAGCTGCTGGCTCACGATATCGATATGCTTATGAATTGTCGAAGGGGTGAGCTCGCTGCGGTAAAATTTCCGTTGCAGCATGTCGTTATATGCACTTTCATTCGTTTTCTGACTTCCGATTCCAAATACTTGCCAAAATCGCCCCTGAAATGTTGTGCCAGATTGAGAAAATTGCACTGGGTAACGCCGTGGCAGGAGAGAAATGAGCGTGTGCCAGTGCTGCACCGAGGCCCGAATTTTGCGTGCCCACCTCGATTGATATAGCACGACAATTCCTTTTATCTTGTTTAAAAATATGAGCTACCACATATCCCAATAACAGGCCTAATAAGTTATGAAAAACAACTGCCAGTAAAATAACGACACCCATTTTAATTATATTATTTACATTCAAGGCCACAACACAAGCAATGATTGCCATGATGGCAAGCACGGAAACAGATGGTGTCCATTTCTCAGCTTTATCTGCAAATTTTGGTACAGTTATTTGCCTCCGGCGACAGGTTCCATAGAATAAAGGAACGGTAGTAACGAAAACAAAAGGGATAAATTGAGACTATGGAAAATCGTAAAAGTTGGTGTCCCTTGACACGGGGCACTTAATTACAAAATAGCACTAAGCAACATGCGGTGCACGGCATTCCAAATTTAACGGACGCGGTTACGGTCGGGTGTAGCGTTTTGTCGTGTGCCGGGCACGGCACACGTTCTTAAGGACGAGGTCATTATAGCAAACTCGGGCTATAATGGACAAGTCCCAGACCCAGCCTGATGGAGGCGAAGGGTGTAGCGTTATCGCAACAGGCAACCGGTAACGGTTGTCTTAAAGGAGGCGGCCTTGCTACGGCGGGGTAATGCAAATGTACGGGGCGACGTACAGAAATCGAGTCAGGCGCATCTGGTTGGGACCAGCCCGCAACACAGGGTTAAGTCCTCTATCCATCTATAAGGACCATGGGCGTATACTCGGCGCTCACGTATAGAAAGACATGTGTTCACCCCGGGAGGTCCGTTGTATCTCTTGTGACGGCTGTTTGAAATTACCGGCATAAGGTAAAGCCGGTTAACAATTTCGTATTGATTGCGTCTAAACATGTATCAAAATCTGTTTCTTGATCACTCATTGTTTCAACCTCATAGTAATGTAATATTTGCCATAACGTAAAGCTGAGTGGCTGGGCAACGATAACCGAAAAACTATGATAAAGGTAAAAACTACCTGTCAAATACTGCCTTTCAAAAAGCGGCACGGCTTTGCCCAGTCCCTCTCAAGCGGCTTGTTATGGCTTTTTATTTCAGTAACTTATCATATCCAGAATGAGTCTCAATCCAGAACCATAACAACCACTCTTCCATTTCGATGGCAACCGCACGATGCTTCTTACCTACTCGTACAGACCAGTAATTTCCTACTTTTTTAAAGTGTAATGATGGATGCATCGAGTTTTCTTTGAGAATCTCAAAATTCTTGTTTGCCAATTCTTGGATGTATTTTGGGAGCTTTTCGTATTCTTTCCAAAAAGAAGGAGAAGTGAAATGATTCATAGCTTTTTAAACTTCCCTCTCTTGAAATCAGAGATTGCCCTGTTGGCAATATCGTCAAGTTTTCCCGAAGCCACGTCTTTCTCAAATTGCTTGTCCCATTCTGATGCATCAAACTCTTCAAACCATGATCGAAATTCTTTAAGTTGCACTTTAGGCAACTGAGCCACTTCTTTTTTTATTTGTTGGACCAATATCATAATTTCACCTCACTTTCTTCCTGCCATAACGCCTGCATCACCGGCAAAATAAAGTTGCAGAGCGAAGTTGTGTGCCGGGCAAGGCCCGGCTGCTAACTGGTGATGCTTGGGATTGTGACACAGGTCCCGAGCAAAGTCCATACCCAGCCTGACGGAGGCGAAGGGT
>CAZYEJ010000062.1:0-9054 GCA_964646435.1 uncultured Thermodesulfobacteriaceae bacterium | reverse complement strand
CGCCCTTTTTTCTACACTTTTATAATTTTACACAAGATATTATACACTACCGATATGTTGAAGCGATGAAGGCATCAGCTCGCAGAATGGCCAAGTTGACCGATCAGCTATTATCCTATGCCAGGGGAGGGAAATATAATCCTCAACCACTGTCTCTTGGCGATTTCGTAAAGGATAGTCTCCTCTTGATCCAGCACACCATTGATCCTGCTATCCGTATGGAGACGGATCTATGTTTGGATATCCCGGATATAGAGGCAGACCGCACCCAGATGCAGATGGTACTCTCTGCCATAGTGGTCAACTCAAACGAGGCCATTGAAGGCCCGGGCCGCATCAAGATCATTACCGGAAACGAAGATATCGACGAGGAATTTGCCAAACACCATCCCGGTTTCAAGCCCGGCTCATACGTTTGTCTCACGATCGAGGATGATGGGAAGGGCATGGATGAAGAGACAAGAAGTAGAATATTTGAGCCCTTCTTTACTACGCATTTTATAGGACGGGGACTCAGCATGGCTGCTGTTTATGGCATTGTCAAGAGCCACGACGGCTGGATTTGGGTTGATTCTGAGTTGGGTAAAGGGACAGCGGTCCGTATCTACTTCACCCCTTTCCGGGTTAAGAAAGAGGAAATAGAGGTAGATGAAAAAAAGACCGAACTGATCAAGGGCATTGGAACCATACTGGTAATAGAAGATGAAGAGCCTCTTATCGAACTAAACCGGATAGCGTTGGAGATATCGGGTTACCATGTCCTGGAGGCCAGAACCGGAAGAGAGGCCGTTAAGCTTGCCAGGACCTTTGACGGGGACATTGACCTGGCGATTCTGGATATTGTTTTGCCCGATATGAACGGCAGGGAGGTGTATGCCCGGATCAAGGAGGCCCGCCCCGATCTTAAAGTGATCGTGTGCAGCGGCTATGACATTTACGGCCCTGCTGCCGAGGAAATCATGTGTGCAGGTGCTCAAAGCTTTATTAAGAAACCGTATAATCTTGTAGAATTATCGGAGAAAGTGAATGATGTGTTGGTGGGGAGATAAATAAGGGGCTTAGCCCCCAGATCTTGAGGCCCTTGTCTTTGAGCCCAATAATCAGCAATGTGAGCAGTTCAATAAAAAGGGGCTCAGGAGGCGATCTTAAAGGATCATTTTTCACAAGAATTATGTCACCAGGACCCACATGTGTCAGAATATGCTCAACTGAAGTATTTAAGAGGACTCCCTCGCGCCACCTGAGCTTAAGGGATGGATTGACCACGAAAAGACCCAGATCTCTTGCCATTTTTACCAATCGAAGGTCCTTCCATCCATGAGGCGGCATAAGAAAGCAGGCGTCCCTTCCCTGGATGTCGCCTGCAAGTGTCAGGCAGGGCTTGAGCATGTGCCTTAATTCTATTTTATTTTGAAAAATAAGTGATCTGTAAGTCTCTCCATGAATCCCTATCTCAAATGACTGCATGGAACGTATGGCCTTGGGATTACTCCTGGCTCTCTTCCCTTCTATGAAAAAAGTGGCTGGGACCTCAAGCTCATGCAGTCGTTTGCAAATGGGCTCTGTTAACGGGTTTGGGCTCTGATCAAACACGAGACTTATTGCGGGTACATTTCTGGAACCATGGGTTAATACCCTGCCCCATAAGGTGGCCTTGGGGCAAAAAATCTCATATGCGCCTGCTGCCAGAGCACTTGTCCCTCCTGCGAGAATAAAACTCTTTAAAGCACTCTTGGAAAAAATCCCAGTCGATTTCAGCACTGTCTTAACCTCACTTGTGACGCTCTAAAACAAACCATGCAAGGCCATGGAGCAAGTCCTTTGTCTCTAATGGAGCAAATATCTCCAAATTTTCACAGGCCAAGCCAACCAAGACTTTTGCCCGACTTCGCGTATAATCCAATCCCCCGGTATTGGACAGCAAATCCTTCACCCACACAAATTCCTTCTCTGAGGAATTGCCATCACTAAGCACCTGTAACAACCTCTCTTTTTCTCTGGAAGATGCCTTTTCAATGGCCACAACAAGGGGCAGTGTAATTTTTCCCTCCGCAAGGTCTGTCCCAATGGCCTTTCCCAGCTCACTGGCATCTGCAGTATAATCAAGGATGTCGTCAATCATCTGAAATGCCTGGCCCATATATAGGCCATAGTCGCTAAGGGCCTGCACCTTGGACTTCCCGGCACCGGCAAGGAGGGCTCCGATTTTACATGATGCAGAAATCAGCGAGGCCGTCTTTCTGTTAATGATTTCCAGATAGGTCTCCTCGTCAAAGCTCGGGGTCTTTGCCTGTAAAAGCTGTATAATCTCACCTTCAGACATCAAGGCAACTGTCTCTGCAATGGTTTCTGCTATGCGGGTATCCTCGAACCGGCTGGCAAGCTCAATGGCCCTGCCATAAAGGAAATCCCCAACCAGGACAGTGGCCTTATTCCCCCAGATTTTATAGGCAGGGGACTTGCCGCGACGCATCACACCTCCATCTACTACGTCATCGTGGAGAAGACTGGCAGCATGGAGGTACTCCGGGACTGCTGAAAGGTCGAACACGGCATCATCGTCTTTTCCGCATAATCTTGCCGCACATACGGTAAGTAATGGTCTTAGACGTTTTCCTTCTGCAAAAAGGATGTACCGGCTTACTTCGTTTACAAAGGGTATATGAGAAGTAAAATGCCTGCTCAATACCTGCTCAATTTTTTCAAAATCCGGTTTAAAGGAGTCCAAAATATTTTTGACCTTGGGTCTGTGGTCAGATAACTTCTCAGAAGATGCCTCCACCTATAAACCCCCCCTTTTCCTAATCTTGAATAAAGAAATAACATAGAAAATAATAAAGGGCTATACTCACGTAATGGCACAGGACCAAAACATAAAAGATAAAACGAAAAATATTACCCCTATGTTGCAACAATACAGAGACATTAAGTCACAGTATCCTGACGCAATTTTATTTTTTCGCATGGGAGATTTTTACGAAATGTTCCTGGATGATGCCAAGATAGCCTCCCGGATCCTGGAAATCACACTTACATCCAGAAACAAGCACAAAGAGGGGAAAATCCCAATGTGTGGTGTACCAGTACATGCGGCTGAGAACTATCTGACCAGGCTCGTGCAGTCCGGGCACCGGGTAGCAATATGTGAGCAGGTGGAAGACCCAAAAAAAGCTAAAGGGTTAGTCAAAAGAGAAGTGATCCGGGTGATGACTCCCGGACTCATCACTACAGAAGGGAGCATAGGAGCCAAAACCAACAACTTCCTGATTTCTATAAATCCCGGAAGCACCAAAGACCCATGGGGACTTTCCTGCCTTGATATCTCAACAGGAGAATTCAGGGTAACCGAACTTTCCAGGGAGGAAGAGGCCCTTACAGAACTCTTCCGTCTGGAACCTGCGGAGGTCCTTTTGCCGGAGAGCTGGCAGGAAGGACAACTTGTTGTCCGGGTGAAACAGGCCATCCCGGAGACCTTTCTGAGCTTCAGGCCGGACGTATGGTGGCAGTATGACAGGGCTAAAGCAGACCTTCAGGAGCATTTCAGGATCCTTTTTCTGGATGGCTTCGGGCTGGCAGGGCTTAGTTCCGGCATCGGGGCGGCAGGGGCGCTTCTATCCTATGCTTCTGAGACCCAAAAGGGCGAGACATCTCATATAAACCATCTAAAACCTTATCGCCTGAGCGATTACCTCATCATAGATGAGGCCACAAAACGGAATCTGGAGCTGCTGTCAAATTCTTTGGACCGTGGCCGCCAAGGTACCCTGCTGGACGTTCTGGACCTTACTGTAACTCCAATGGGAGGGCGTCTTCTCAAGAAATGGATTCTCTATCCCTCAAGAGATATTGCTGAAATACAAGGCAGGCTGTCTGCCGTGGAAATACTCAAAAAAAATCCTTCGGTTCGAGAGAATTTAAGAAAGGAGATGCGCCGGGTTTATGACATTGAGCGACTCGTGGCCAGGACAGTCCTTGGCACTGCAAACGGGAGAGACCTCCTGGCCCTCAAGCAATCTATTACTCGAATACCAGGGATAAAAAATGCCCTTGAGAGTCTTTTGCAAAATCCCTCTTTAAAAAAAGACAAAAAAGGGGATTTGACTGAAATTCACATGGCCCTGGATCCCTTGCAGGACATAGCAGATATCATAAACTGTTCCATAAGAGATGACTGCCCGGTACTTCTCAGAGAGGGAAGGCTCATCAAGGAGGGATTCAACAAAGAACTTGATGAACTTATTCATATCCAGAGAGATGGCAGGTCTTTTATAGCCGGGGTGGAAGCCAGAGAACGGAAGAGGACCGGCATCCCATCTCTCAAGGTCGGATTTAACAAGGTTTTTGGTTATTACCTTGAGATTTCAAAGGCCAGGGCAGGTATGGTCCCTGATAATTACATCAGGAAGCAGACCCTTGTGGCGGCAGAACGCTATATTACTCAGGAGCTAAAGGAGATAGAATCGAAGATCCTCACTGCACAGGACCAGAGATTAGCCCTTGAATTTGAGCTATTTCTGGATATCCGGCTTCAAGTAGCTGAAGCAGGAACCCGCCTACAGAAGACTGCTGCTGCACTGGCAAGGATAGACTGCCTGTCTTCCCTTGCAGAGGCAGCGGAACGTTATAATTACGTGAGACCAAAGCTGGATCATGAAATGGGAATTTGTATTCGCCAAGGCAGACATCCGGTTATAGAATATACCCTGAAGGAAGGTTTTGTTCCAAACGACGTGGAGCTGAACCACCGCAATTCCCAGCTCCTGATTATAACCGGGCCGAACATGGCTGGTAAATCCACGGTCCTCAGGCAGACCGCCCTTATTGTCTTAATGGCTCAGATGGGAAGTTTTGTCCCGGCAGAGGAGGCACATATAGGTGTGGTGGACCGGATATTTACACGGGTAGGTGCTACAGACTACTTGACCAGGGGCCAGAGTACGTTCATGGTGGAAATGAATGAGACGGCAAATATCCTGCATAACGCCACGAGTAAAAGCCTTGTAATCCTGGACGAGATAGGCCGGGGGACAAGCACTTACGATGGTCTTGCCATCGCATGGGCAGTGGCGGAAAATTTATTGTACAAAGACAAAAAAGGAGTAAAAACTCTATTTGCCACTCATTATCATGAGCTGACAGACCTGGCAAAAAAGCACGACAGGGTGCGCAATATGCATATAGCTGTTAAAGAGTGGGGGGATCAGATAGTCTTTTTGCGACGGCTGGTGGATGGGTTCACCAGTCGCAGTTACGGAATCCAGGTTGCTGCCCTGGCCGGTGTACCTGAGTCAGTAATCAAAAAGGCCAAGGAGATCCTCAAAAATATTGAAAAGAAGACCTCTAAGGACAAAAAGGAAATTACTGCCGGTCCTATACGGAAAAGGAGGCATAAGCAGCAGCATCCGGCCCAGATGCCACTACCACTTGTAATTGATCAGGGGGCTGAGCTCAGGGAAAAGGTACTCTCCGCCGATATTAATAATATGACACCTCTTAAAGCCATTAACTACTTAGCAGAACTCAAATCCATGGCAGAAAAAAGTAAAAAGACAACATGAAACCATGAGCCTGTTATTATCTGAGCATAACTGCATCCAGCTACGGTTTTTTCTATCCCTGTTTATCATTGTTTTCCTATCAGGGACATTTTTGCTAATTGCCCTGGACTCTGCCCACGCAAAGTCAGGCAGGGCTGAATACACCTATCGTCAGGCCAAATCCGAATACGATCGCCTTGCCGGGAATTCCCGGCTTCGCACTCACAGGACAGCATGGGTCCGGGTAATCAAGAAATTCAGGAAAGTCTATCTCACCTATCCCAATGACAAGAAGGTTGCCCCCAAGGCCCTCTTCATGATGGCCCGTTGCTACAGTGGATTATATGGATATTCAGGAGCTGGGAAGGACATCAGGGAGGCCATCGAGCGATATCAGGTCCTGGTAGAAAGATTCCCAAAAAATCGCTTGGCAGATGACGCCCTCTACGCCATTGGCGAGCTTTACAAGCGTATAGGAAATACCGAAAAGGCCCGAGAGGCCTGGGAAAAGATAGTTAAGGAATATCCTAGAAGAGACAAGGCCCGGATTGCCGGAAACAAGCTGAAGACCTTAGGTCCTAAGCAACGGCAGAAAACAAAATCTTCAAAACAGACAACACATTATGAGAAGGAAAAAGGACCAGCCGGCTTCTCCAGCCCGAGGATTGCTCCAGGTGCAAAATCTGCCACTGTGCGGGAGGTGAGGTACTGGTCTGCTTCAGACTACACCAGGATAGTAATAGACACGGCAAGCCCTGTATCCTTTAAAAAAGGATATCTTCCTGCTAATAAGGCCAAGCATCTTCCGGAACGTGTTTATTTGGACCTTAAGCCGGCCCGTATAGGGAAAAACCTCAAAGATAACATCTCTATACAGGACGGGCTGCTCAAAGGAGTACGAGTAGCTCAGTTCAACAGTAATACAGTCCGGGTGGTACTTGATCTCAGGAAGACCCATAAAACCAAAATCTTTTACCTTGAGGACCCCTTCAGGGTGGTGGTGGACGCCTTTGGAGAGAATTATTCCTCAAAAATTCCTAAAAAGACCAAGGGCCAAAAAGGTAATGGTCTTTCTCTCGCGCAACAGCTAGGCCTTTGCGTAAAACGAGTAGTAATAGATGCCGGCCACGGCGGAAAGGATCCTGGGGCTATCGGGCCTACCGGCTTGAGGGAAAAAGACGTTGTGCTCAAAATTGCGAAAAAAGTGGCTTCACGACTTAAAAAAGATCTTGGCTGCCAGGTTATCCTGACCAGAAACGGAGATCGGTTTCTGCCACTTACACAAAGGACTGCCATTGCCAACGCCAAAAAGGCCGATATCTTTGTGTCTATTCACGCAAATGCAGCTCCCAACAGGAGAGCCAGTGGAGTTGAGACCTATTTTTTGAACTTTGCCCTGGATGAAGAGGCCATGAGGGTGGCAGCCAGAGAAAATGCTACATCCACTAAAAGAATAGGGGACCTCAAGAACATCCTCAACGACATAATGAAAAATACCAAGGTCGATGAGTCCTCACGCCTGGCAGGTTATGTGCAGAAGGAAGTTGTAAAGAACCTCAGGAAAAAATATGGCAATGTAAAAAGCAAAGGAGTCAAACAGGCCCCATTCTTTGTCCTGATAGGTGCAAGGATGCCTTCTGTTCTTGTTGAAGTATCGTTTATCAGTAACAGGAAAGAGGAAAAACGCCTCAAAAGTAACCGCTATCTGGACCGCGTGGCCGAGGGAATCGTAAACGGTATAAAATCATATATCCGTGGCACCAAATTGGCCTATCTTCAGTGAAGTGCTTAAAATAGTTTGAAATTATAAAAAATGAAAAACTGACCACGTCATTCCGGCGAAAGCCGGAATCCAGCGTCTTTTCAAAACGTTCCGCGATCTGGATGCCGGATCAGGTCCGGCATGACGATAGAACTTTGGATTCTCAAAATTATCAGTATTCAGATTTTTATTTGGTAAATAAAACAGGTTGAATTTTGTTTCTCCTCTGCTAAAGTAAAGCATAATTTGTGGATTTTAAGTGTAACTCAATTGTAGTTGCATGGTGCAACTAAAAATCGTTTTGCGGGAGGCGTCTATGTATTGGGGAAATATGGGAGTAAAAATTTGTTTGCTGGCACTGATCTCGATATTAAGCCTGGCACTTCTTGCCGGATGTGGAAAAAAATCGGTAAGAGGCGGAGAAGAAGAAGTACTTGTCACTGAGCAAATCGATGAATCGGCCACAGGGCTTGAAGGAATGCCCTGTGTTGCTGAAGTTGGTATGGGTGAGACGGAAATCCCAGGCGAAGCTATGGGCACCGCTGCCGGCTTTGGAGAGGCTATCTCTGAGGGCAGAACCAGCGCCCCCCTATATCCCGTATACTTTGACTTTGACCGTTTCAACATCCGTGACGACATGAAACCCGTAATGGAAGAGAATGCTCTGTTTCTGCTTGATCATCCAGAGGTCATGATCGAAATCCAGGGTAACTGTGATGATCGCGGCACCAATGAGTATAACCTGGCCCTTGGGGAAAAAAGGGCAAAAGGCGCCCAGGCATATCTTGTCAATCTGGGGGTAAACCCGGATCGTATAGGAACTGTGAGCTTTGGTGAGGAACGGCCTCTGGATCTGGAGCAAAACGAGGATGCATGGGCAAAAAATCGTAGAGATGACTTAGTTGTCATAAAGTAGTCTAAGTAGTCTAAAAGGTTTTGATCATCCAAGTAAATAATGACCACGCGTTGCATAGCGACGCCGTGGTCATTATTTTGGAAATGGGAATTATGAAAAGGTTCAGGAGGTAATGATTGCCTTATGAAAGGTCGCCTAAGTTTAATACCCGTGCTGCTGGTTTTTCTGTGGACCACGGTCCTGTGCTGTAGTGTAACTGCTGGAGAAACCGCACAGGCAAAAATAGCTGTTATCAATATGCAAAAAGTAGTACGAAAATCTGTAGCTGGCCAAGAGGCCATGGAAAAGCTCAATAAAAAATTTGAAAGCCTCCAAAAACAACTCAAGGCTGAACAGGATGAGTTAAAGGCCTTTAAAGAAGATCTTGGAAAAAAGGGCCCTTTGATGAATGAGGATGCCAAGGCAGAAAAAGAACGCGAATATAAGAAGGCCATTCGGGATTTTAAAGATCAAAGCGACGATGCCCAGTTTGAAATGCGTCAGGCAGAATCCAAAGGTATGGAGCCGGTACTCAAGGAACTTGAAAAGGTTGTGACCCTTATTGGTAAGGAAGGTGGATACACACTCATTCTGGAAAAAAACATGTCTGGTATATATTTTAATGCCTCTGAAATAGATATCACTGACGAGGTCATAAAAGCTTACGATAACGGGGTAAAATCCAAGGACAAAAAGGATAAGAAATAGACCCTTAGAGAAGTAACCGCTGTCGAAACTGGAAATTAGAAATTAGAAATGTAACTTCTCAACAAGTCCGGGCAAATCATATTTTGCGACTATCCACTGGATTCCGGCTTTCGCCGGAATGACAGGCGCTCACACCCAATCGTCATTCCCGC
>CAZYEJ010000061.1:0-9174 GCA_964646435.1 uncultured Thermodesulfobacteriaceae bacterium | reverse complement strand
ACGATCGAACAGAGATGAATCCTCTAAACTAATACTGCAATCTCGTCAGCCAACTTAAATGCCCCTCAGTTTTGTGTGATCACGCATGATTTGTCCCTATTAGCCTTCTACCTTCAGTCTATCCACCTGAATAGTTACAATATCTGTATCCATTCACGGGATTACAGCGCCCGTTTTACCGCATCTATCGAACTGTAAGCGTTTACAGGGTGCTGCAGATGCGAGGCGTACGGGTCGCAGACGTACTCCCTGTACTTCAAGTGCCCGGCAACAAAGCAGATGCGGTGTCCTGTGAACGCTTACCAATATCTGTACTATCTCATCTCTTAGAACAGAGGGATCGACATGAATCCTGACCGCCACCGTTCAGCGCATGCTGCTGTTTGCGTCTTCTGCTGCGTGGGCGGGCGATGTTGCCCTGGGGGCGTCTGCCGCTATTGCTGCGGCTGTGGCTGAACTTCTTCGGCGCGGGCTGGCTGGACCGGACGGCCTCGTCGCAATTATAGGCGTGCTCCATCTCGGAGGGCACCGGTTTGCCCAACAAGCGTTCTATTTCCCGCAGATAGCCCCGGTCCTCGGCGCAGCAAAACGAAATGGCGTTACCATTTGCTCCCGCCCGGGCGGTGCGCCCAATGCGGTGTACGTATGTCTCGGCCTCCACGGGAAGATCGTAGTTGATCACGTGGGTGATGTCGTCCACATCCAATCCTCGCGCTGCCACATCGGTGGCGACCAGCACCTGAAAACGGCCCTGCTTGAAGCCGTCCAGCGCCTTGGTGCGCATGGCCTGGCTCTTGTTTCCGTGGATGGCGGTGCCGTGAATGCCCGTTGCGCACAACTTTTTCACCACACGGTTGGCGGTGTGCTTCATCTGGGTGAAAATGAGGGCCTTATTGATCTGTGGGTCGCTCAACAGGGAGACCAGCAGGGCATCCTTGTTCTTTTTCCCCACGAAGAGCACCTTCTGGACGATGCGCTCCACCGCGGGTTTGTCTGGCGTGATAGTTACCCGCACCGGGTTGCGGACCATGGTGTTGGCCAGCTTCATCATTTTCGGGGCTATTGTGGCCGAGAAAAACAGAGTCTGGCGCTCAGCCGGAATTTGAGACAACACCCTCTTGATATCGGGAATGAAGCCCATGTCAAGCATCCGGTCCACCTCATCGAGAATGAAGATCTCCACCTCATTAAGGTGGATGAATCCCTGCTGCATTAGGTCAAGCAGCCGACCGGGAGTGGCCACGAGAATATCGATTCCAAGGTTCAGGGCCTTGACCTGGCGGGACTGGTTGACCCCGCCGAAGATCACGGTATGTCTGAGGGATAAAAAGCGTCCATAAGTCTGAATGCTCTTCTCGATCTGCGCCGCGAGTTCGCGGGTGGGGGCAAGAATGAGTGCCCGGGGAGTTCCTTTCCTGGGCTGGCGGTAGTTGCCGGAAAGCAGTTGCAGGAGCGGCAGGGCAAAGGCAGCGGTCTTGCCGGTGCCGGTCTGGGCGCTGCCCAGCAGATCCCGTCCTTCCAGCAGGTGCGGAATGCACTGTTCCTGGATAGGCGTGGGAGTGATGTACCCCTCTGCGGCTATGGCTCGCTGAATCTCGGGAATCAGAGCGCCAAAGACGCCTTTTGGAAGCTTGGGTTGCAGTTGCAGTACGGAATAGTCGGCGCGCGTATGCGGCGCGTGTACGTGTTCTTTCATATTTTTCCTGGTCCGGGGTTATACAAATCTCTACCCGCCGGACGCGTGGAAAAGAAAGGACCGCAATGATCGCGGCAATCGGACGTCCCTGCTTAAAAGGTCGGGATGCACGGTATGAATTAATAAGAAATCGCTTTTGGGTCGGTATGAATACACACCCAGCGAAACCGTCGTGAGAGAGAATCCTCACGGCGAGATATATACAGGAACGTGATTGGGAATGCAAGTATGAAGAATCGACTGTTCCTGTTGAATTCCCCCATGGTCAGGGCGAGATCAATATTATCCCTCTGTGGAAATGGCTGCTGTGGCAACCATTTCAAGTTGTGGGATAGTGCCCCTCACTGTCCGGCAAGGGCTGAACAAATTGCATCCAGATCCTCCGGTGTATCTACTTCCAGCGGGGCTTTTTCCACCCTCACAACTCCGATCGAATAGCCATTTTCAAGGGCCCTGAGCTGTTCCAGTCGTTCTATCTGTTCAAGTTTCCCCGGAGGGAGAGTAACAAAGGTCTGAAGGAAGTTTTGCCTATAGGCGTATAGACCCAGGTGCCTGAGATAGTCATGGCCTGATCCTTTGGGCAGGTCTCCTACTGTATCAGCATCTCTGTAGTATGGAATCATGGCCCTGGAAAAGTAGAGGGCCTTTTGGTTATTGTCCACGACCACCTTAACCCGGTTTGGATTCAGGGCCTCCCGGGCCTTAAGAGGACATGCAGGAGTTGTCATGGCGAAATCAGGCACATCAAGGAGCATTTTTATAATTTCAACTACTGGTCGCGAATCAAGCAGGGGCTGGTCTCCCTGGATATTAACCACGACATCATCGTCTGAAAGTTCAAGAAGCCTTGCCACCTCTGCAATCCGGTCCGTCCCGGAAGGATGGCCGGGGTCTGTCATAAAAACCGTTCCACTGGCTGTTTCTACGCACTCCGCGATCCTCGAATCATCCGTTGCCACTACTATCCGGTCAATGCCGGGGACCTCCAGTGCCCTCTGGTACACATGGAGAATCATCGGGCTGCCCTGAATCTTTGCAAGGGGTTTCCCTGGGAATCTGGACGAGCCAAAACGTGCAGGGATTATGGCAACCACTTTGATTTGGTGATTTGGTGATTTGGTGATTTGGTGATTGGGAAGATTCATGTGATTTACCTAAAGTTTAAAGTGCCTAAAGTGAGCTAAAATTATGGAATGTTGTCTCCAGGCAATCCCCTGGACTGGCTGTCTCTCTGTTTAATCTCCAAGGCAAGTGGATACACCTGGCTCTTAGTCATACCGGTAAGCCGGACCAAAAGATCCACACTATCCCTGATTGATAAGCTCTTTTCTGAAATCAGGTGTTCGAGCGCCTTTCTTACTGCCTCCGGATCCGAGCAGGATTTTCCATGACTTATCTCCTCTACCCCTTCTATCACCAATGTAATCTCACCTCTCACACGTCCCTTTGAAAGCTGCTT
This sequence comes from uncultured Thermodesulfobacteriaceae bacterium, assembly GCA_964646435.1. Classification (GTDB taxonomy): domain Bacteria; phylum Desulfobacterota; class Dissulfuribacteria; order Dissulfuribacterales; family UBA3076; genus UBA3076. The sequence continues at coordinate 6,019 of CAZYEJ010000061.1, read as the reverse complement.
AATAATACCTGATACTGAGCCGGATATTACAGTCTCATGCATCTTTGTGAGTTCTCTGGCTATTACCATCTGCCTATCCCCTAAAATGTCCAGAATATCTTCCAGGGCATCAAGCAGGCGATGGGGTGCCTCGAAAATTACGATTGTGTGAGGGATTTCTGCCAGTTGTTCAAGGGTCTTGCGTCTTTCAGTCTGCTTGTTTGGAAGAAAGCCGGCGAAAAAAAAGGAATCTGCCGGCATGGCTGCCACGCTCAGGGCCGCAACAATAGCAGATGCCCCTGGTATTGGGACCACGCTGAAGCCTGCCTCCCTGACGAGTTTCACCAGGCTTGCACCCGGGTCTGAGAGTGCAGGGGTGCCGGCATCTGATACCAGAGCCACATCCTTCCTTTCTGCAAGCAAGGTAATGACCTTTTTGGCGCTGGTCCTTTCATTGTGCTTGTGGCAGCTCAATAGGCCGGCCTTGATGCCCATATGAGTGAGTAGCTTTCTGGTACTCCTTGTATCTTCTGCCGCAACAAGAGAAACCTCACCAAGGACCTCTTTTGCCCTTATACTGATGTCTTTAAGGTTCCCAATGGGAGTGCCTACTATATAGAGGACCCCCTTATTTGGTGATTTAATCACCTGATTGTCTGTATACATGAAAGATGCGCTGAAAGGCGGTTATATGGGTAAAAACTGCAATAATTACCAGAACCGGATAAATCCATCCGAAGATAAGGCCCACGGCAAAGATGAATATACGTTCAAACCTGGTAAGTATTCCCACCTTACAGTTAAAGCCCAGGGCCTCAGCCCTTGCCCTCGTGTAGCTGACAAGAAGAGATCCTGTCATTGCAGAAAGTACAAGGGCTGCTTCGACCAACCCGCCCTGCCTGTGTAGAAACAGATAGGCCAGCAGTCCCAGAAAAAGAAAAAACTCAGCATACCTGTCCACTGTTGAGTCAAGAAAGGCGCCAAAAGGGCTTACCCGTCCCTGCTCCCTGGCAAGCAGTCCATCAACAGCATCCAGGGGTCCGAATACGGCAAGCATCCAACCGGCAGCCGCCGGATGACCTATGCCAAGCACCAGGCCGCTTGCGCCATAGGCAATAAGCCCAATGATGCTGACCATATTGGGAGATAGGCCTAGCTTTCCCAAAAAACGGGCAACTGAAAGCAGATAGGGCCTGAACCAGTCACGGCACCAATCGCTGAAAGACCAATCAATCACCAAATCACCAAATCACTAAATTTACTCACTCAATCACCAAATTCACTCAATACTTTTGCGCATCGGCCGCACACATCAGGCCATGAAGGGTCTTTGCCTACATCTTCACTCCAGGTCCAACACCTGGCGCATTTTTTACCCGCTGCCCGGATAACCTTGACAGCAAGTCCTTCTATCTCATCGCTCTGCCACACAGTACTGTCCCCTGAGTCAAGTTCACCATTCAAGTCAAGCTGGGAAACAATGGTAATAGTCCTTAGCAGTTCCCTGTGTTTTTCCAGGAAGTCTGCCGTATCTTCCGGAGGTCTTATCAGGACCTTGGCATCCAGGGCAAGGCCTATCCGTTTTTCCTTTCTGGCAAGCTCCAGTGCCTTTGTAACCTCTCCTCGGATTTTCCATAGGAGTTCCCATTCAGCATTGAATGATTTATCAATGGAAATTGACGGAGAATCAGGCAACTCAGCCAGAAAAATACTCTCAGTCCCAGCGCCTGGCAGGTGGCTCCATGCCTCCTCAGCAGTGAATGAAAGTATGGGGGCCATAAGAAGTAATATATCATGGACAATACGATAAATGGCTGTCTGGGCAGACCGACGGATACGGCTCTCAGGATGCTCACAGTAGAGTCTGTCTTTTAAAATATCCAGATAGAGTGCGCTCAGGTCAACTATGCAGAACTGTTGTATCTGGCGGAATACACCGTGGAACTTAAACTCCTTATAGGCATATTTGACATTTGTAGTTATTTCTCCAAGCCTCACCAGGGCCCAGCGATCAAGGGCCTCCAGTCGGTCAAAATCCAAAGAGTGCTTATCCGGGTCAAAGTCAGACAGGTTGCTGAGAAGGTAACGGATAGTATTGCGGATTTTCCTGTACGCCTCAGTCAGGCGCTGAAGTATCTCGTTTGAGATCTTTATATCATCTTGGTAGTCTTCTGCTGAGACCCAGAGCCTTAGCACCTCTGCTCCGTATTCCTTGATGACATCAGCCGGTGGGATGACATTGCCCACTGACTTGGACATCTTTTTCCCTTTCCCGTCCACAACAAAACCATGGGTAAGCACTGCCTCGTAAGGTGCCTTGTGTCTGGTCGCAACGCTGGTAAGAAGTGAGCTCTGGAACCATCCTCTGTGCTGATCGCTTCCTTCCAGATAAAGGGCAGCCGGAGAGGAAAGCCCTTCTCTGGTCTCCAGGACCGCTGCATGGCTTATCCCTGAATCAAACCAGACATCCAGTATGTCGGTCTCTTTGCGGACTTTTGTGCCACCGCACTTTGGACAAGTGGTTCCAGGAGGAAGGAATTCCTCTGCCTCTTTTGCAAACCATGCATCAGAGCCTTCTTTTTCAAAGATTTCTACCACGTGATCCGCTATTGCCTGGTCCATCACAGGTTCTTCGCAATTCTCACAGATAAGGACCGTAAGGGGAATACCCCAGGCCCTCTGTCTGGAAATGCACCAGTCAGGCCTTGTCTCTACCATTCCGTAAATACGCTCTTTTCCCCAGTCCGGGATCCATCTGACGGTTTCAATGGCGCGAAGGGCCTCTTCACGCAGCGCCCCTGCCTCCATGGAGATAAACCACTGCGCGGTCGCTCGAAAAATTACCGGCTTTTTGCAACGCCAGCAGTGGGGATAGCTGTGCTCAATGGTCTCATGAGCCACAAGACTGCCCTTATCTCGCAGCATCTCAATAATCTTGTCATTTGCATTAAAAATGTTTTCCCCTTCGAATTCCTTTACCTCTGATGTAAACCTGCCATAGTCGTCCACAGGGGAATAGATATCAAGGCCGTATCTGATACCGCTTTCATAGTCATCCGCTCCATGGCCCGGAGCTGTGTGAACACAGCCAGTACCTGTATCCAGCGTAACATAAGGGGCGATAATAAGGAGACTATCCCTTTCAAGGAATGGGTGTTTTACATGCATTCCTTCAATATCTCCGCCCCTGAATGTACCTAGGACCCTGGCATCTTTCTGCTCAAGACCAGCGGCAACCAAGGTAGAAAGCAACCTCCCCTCTGCCAGTATCCAGACTTCTTTTGTCCCATTACCAATCTGGACCTCAACAGCCACGTAGTCAAAGTCAGGGTGCAGCGCCACTGCCAGGTTGGCAGGCAGAGTCCAGGGAGTAGTGGTCCATATAAGCGCAAAGGCAGGACCGGCCAGCATTCCAAAACGATCTTCAAGCCACTGTTTAAGGACATCCCCGGCTGCAAATTTTACTGTAATAGAAGGAGATTTGTGTGGGGCATACTCTACTTCGGCCTCTGCCAGCGCAGTCACACAACCAGGACACCAATAGACCGGTTTTTTGCTCTTTATGACATGGCCATCCATAAATATACGGCAGAATTCTCTACAGATAGAGGCCTCGTAGTCGTAAGTCATTGTGAGATAAGGGTTATCCCAGTCTCCTAATACTCCCAGCCTTGAGAATTCTTCTTTCTGTATGCGTACGAATTTTTCCGCATAGCGCCGGCATGCCTTACGCACGGCCAACTTGCTCATCTTGGACTTCTTGGACCCCAAGTCTTTCTCAACATTGTGCTCAATGGGCAGTCCGTGGCAGTCCCACCCCGGCACATACGGCGTATCAAACCCCATCATATGGTGAGATTTAACGATTATGTCCTTCAGAATCTTATTGATCGCATGACCTAGGTGAATGTGGCCATTTGCATAGGGGGGGCCGTCATGAAGTATGAAAGGAGGCCGTCCCTGTCCTTGTTCTCTTAGGCGCCCATAAAGGTCTATGGCCTTCCAACGCTTGAGCATTTCAGGCTCCCGCTGAGCGAGATTTGCCTTCATTGGAAAGCGTGTCTTGGGAAGGCTTAGTGTCTTTTTATAGTTCATTGTTCAATCCTCTGGATTGTTGATTGTTGATTGATAATTGATGATTGTTCTATTCTCATGCCTTGCCCCTTGCTCTTGCCTACTGACTTCCGACCTCTGACCTCCGACTTCTGCCCTTTTGCCCTAATCCGACCTCAAATAGGGATTGAAATAGCCGAACCGGAGCCTGGGAAACCGCTTTTTAAGTATTGTTACCATGCCCAATATCCCTGTCCGATGACCTGTATATTCATAGCCTATGCCATCCAAATACCAGTCAGGATCAATACCGTGATTTCTGAGTTGGATGAGATCAAGGCCCATTTCCTCTATCAGGTCCGAGAGCCGGTCTATCTCTGCCATCTCATCAGTAAGACCCGGCAGGACAAACAGATTGATGGAGACAAAGCGTCCTGCCTCCTTCATAATCTTCCATGAAGCCAACACATCATTTTGATCATAGCCTTTGGGCCGGTAGTAGGCATGATAATATTCTTTTCGTGTACTGTTCATGCTGATCCTTATGCTGTCAAGCCCAGCAGAAATCAGTTTTTGCACTTCTTCCGGAAGGCTGGCATTGGTGTTGAGATTAATAGTCCCTTTATCGGTCTCCTCTCGTATCTTGATTACCGACCGCTCCAGCAACTTTGCCTGAAGCAGAGGTTCCCCCTCGCATCCCTGTCCAAAGCTCACCACGGGTCTCTGTGCTTTGTTTAAATGGGGGACCGCAACCCCTGCGACTTCTTCTGCTGTGGGTACAAAGGTAATCCTGTCCTGGCAGGCAGGAGGCACGTCTTCTGATTGCAAGGATATACATCCCAAACAGGCTGCGTTACAAACAGGTGAAGTGGGTAGAGGGGCCTCCCATCTTCCCAGGAAGAAATTTTTTGCAGCAGGACACCCGTAGGTGAGGCTGCATTTTCCTAGATGTTGTATTAACCTGTTTTCCTTATTCTTTTTAAGCATGGCAATGGTCTTTTTGCGGACTTCTTCAGGACGGAAATTGCGCAAATCCTGACGTGTATCAGGATCACTCCTGAAGCCTGCCGCCCAAAAATGTCCCTTCCACCAGCCAACGGCAGTGTAAGTGAAGAGGGGCAAAGGAGGTATATCGGAACTTGACCTGTGAAAGGCGGCAAGAGCGGTCTGGGTATAGGCAGGGGCCATAAAGGCAGCAACTGCCCGGACTTTTCCCTTAGCATTGGCAGGGTCCTCATCCAGCACCACCATATCGCCCTTATCCTGATCCCAGCCCACAGGCAGGCGGTCAGGCAGCACAAAAAGCTCACTCCCCTCAGGCAGGGGAATAAGGTCTCTGAGGTCTACCGGATGCAAGACACGGCCGCTCCTTCCTGCCATCTTAAGTTCAGGCAGGTCATAGATTTGGCCTTCAGAGTCCGCGTAAACCAGAGATGGCATTTCATTTGGATGTTTCATGAGACGAGTCTAAACTGAAATGGTTTTAGTTTGTACATATTTCATGATTTTTGACTTCAATAGGCTTACCACTGCACCAAAATGCGTATTTCCAACGAATTATGCTTTGAAACCTGAAAAAGGCTGTCGGCTGCCAGGGAGTGTGAACGGTTACTCTCAAAGAATTCGATGGGGTTCAAAAGTACCTGTAAAGTTCATTCAGTCATAACGCAATTCTTCTAAATGACAAATGAAGATGTGACCTCTCTATATTACCGGACAGCCCTGTTGACTATATTATTTTTGACAAAATTGTTGTGCAACAAAATTGTTGTGCAACAGTTATTATTGCTTAACTTATTTGTAGTTCAGGAGGCGCCGATATATGCAATTTTGTGATGACTGTATCCGATTTATAAAAAACCATTTTCCTGAGCCGTATAATACGCCTGAAACATTTGGAGATTATCTTTTACTCAAAATTCAGCAGCATGATACGCTTTGCACTGCTGTTATCGCTGAAATTAAAAAAAGTATTCTGCCTCCGTTA
>CAZYEJ010000060.1:0-9232 GCA_964646435.1 uncultured Thermodesulfobacteriaceae bacterium | reverse complement strand
CAGGCTTATTGTCGCACTCAAGCCATAATGATTTTATAGAATCAGGATTCGTTTCGGCCCAAAAGGCGTATTGAAGCACTTGAGGGATAATGGAGGCATCAACCGTAACATTTTTCATTTCTATGATACAGATATTCCCGTCGTTGTCTATGCCAACAATGTCAGGTATTCCGGTTTTATTCCCACCACGGATTTGACGTTTGATAAGAAAAATATCCTCAAGAATTTCTTGGGTATTGAAAATTTCTTTCTCAAATTCTTCCTCTGTTTTGAAAGGTGTGGATAAAAGACTTTTTGTTTCTCCGTCCTTTTTCCAGAATAAATTTGCCATGAATTACCTCATTATTTAGAAGCGAACATTATATATTAACCAGACCCTGCCTTTTATAAAAACACTGCAAATCAAGAAATCCATACATGAGTTCAAGAATAAAATCAAGCAAATCATCTTTTTGATTAAATATTAGGATGATACGACCAATAAGGTAAAAAAGGTATGCCCTTCTTGAAGGCGTGCTTTTTATAAATGAAGCCCATAAGTCTGCTTTTTCGTGCTTATTTGAGTATTATGCAGAGTCTATATAATTATGAGGATTTGTTATTTTGAGGGGTACAGTGGAACATTTCAGCTTCTATCTGTTGTCAAAACGAATCGTTCCTGAAAAGAGGTTGAGGTATTATCTCTCGTGGATAACCCAGTTTTATGCTTTTTATGACAAAAGCCTGAGTGATGACGTGTCATCTGAAGAGATCGATGGCTTTCTTGGTCACTTGATGAAGAGCCGTGAGGATTGGCAGGTCAGCCAGGCAAGTGAAGCGATACGGCTTTACATCTGTTACAACCGACGTAAGTGCCAGAGTAAAGCGGACGCAGATATTGATTCCGACACTCAGTGGAAGGGTGTGGTGCAAGGAACTAGGGGATGCCATCTCTGAATGAACTTATAGGCACTTTTGAACCTTTTTGAGTTCTTCAGTCTTAACAGCCCGTACTGTGTGTCTGGCAGTACACGTTTCAGGTAGGTTAAAGTCCCACTCGACCCGAGGCGTCTGGTCGATATCCAACAAGTGGGGGTAATGCCTCACTGGTCGAAGCGATGGAGCCCGGCTGCCATGACGGGGCATTTTGCCACTCCAAGCACGAAAATTTGCCACCCGCTCGCTGTGCTCGCTCGACACACACAGACGAACACAGACTTGGGCCATTTACCAAACCGGCAAATGGCCGGATAGCTACTTTTTGCCATGAGGGGCTTTGTTTCTTCAGTCTGATAGCTTATGTTATCATTAAAAATAGAGTGAGTTGATTATTCTCTTGGTGGAGGTTAGAGATGGGGCGTTACTCTTATTTTATTAAGTCAGCTGTTATCTTCATAATACTCTCTGCGTTTACATATTTCATCCATTTCCTCATCTTCAGAGACCCTCACCACATCTTCATTTACCTGGTTGGGGACCTGGGGTTTCTGCCCCTGGAGGTATTCCTCGTGGTCATCATCATTGAGCGAATCCTCAGCCGACGGGAAAGGCAGATAATGCTGCAGAAGCTAAATATGGTCGTGGGAGCATTTTTCATCGAGGTCGGTAACCGTCTCCTCGGCGACCTGCTCGGGCATTTTGATAATCGTGCGGAGATATCCGGTCACCTCAACGTCACTAAGGACTGGACGTCGGTGGATTTCAAGCGAGCCGCCGCTTATGCCTATAGCCTGCAGATTGACCTTGACTGCCGCAAGATCGACCTTGAAGGGCTGAAGGCCTTCCTCTCCCGGAAGCGGATGTTCGTGCTGGGGCTGCTGGAGAACCCCAACCTTCTGGAGCATGACCGTTTTACCGATTTGCTCTGGGCGGTTACCCACCTTGACGAGGAGCTTCAGGCGAGACCGTCACTGAAAGACCTGCCGGAGAAAGACCTGGAGCATTTGGCCGGTGATATACAGAGGATGTATGACCATCTGTCCAGCGAGTGGTTGGACTATGTGAAGCACCTGAGATCAAATTATCCGTTCCTTTATTCACTCATTTTAAGAATACACCCCTTCCAGGAGCATCCCAGTGCGATACTTGAGAGCTAGCTATATATGTACCTGCGGTTTGACACCCATGCCCATGGTACCCGGTCCTGTTTTTGGGTTAGGTTTTCTACCTTTCAAAGGTGGAAAACCGTTTTTTTAGTGCGCAAATGACTGGCGGCTTTGCGGCGCAGATGCGAGCCCAGTGGGCAACTTCTTCATCGAGTATAATCGAATGTAATGTTTACGTTTTTCATGCCACAAAAATAGTATTACACGAAATTTGTATTAAGGATTTATTGGGGTGAAAACCGGATTCATTATCAGTATTGCTACCATTCAGCTATTGACAATTTCCTTTCTTCGGTAGATAAAAAAAGTGTATCCTAATATTTTAACTGTATTACAAAATGCTCCATAGGGGTCATCCAAAGAATATTTTCATGTAGCAAAGTGGATCTTTTTGGCATCAGTTGATGTGCTGGGTAAAAGCTATAGTGCATTCACCAATAAGTTTGTCTGGGAAAAATTACAGGAGGGTTTAGAGATGAAAAATTACTTTGTATTGGGCATTATTGGTCTGTATCTATTGACCGTGTTTCCGCTGGCTATAGGTGCCGAGGCAGGTAATGGTGAAGCGCTCTATATGAAAAATTGCAAAAGGTGCCACAAGTTGAATAAAAAGGGCATGGGGTCTTCCCTTGAGACCATGGCAAAGAAATATCAGAACGATAGTGCAGGCATTGTAGACTTACTCAATAATCCTACAGGGAAAGCAGCCAGAATGATGAAGAAGTTTATCACCGGTCTTTCCCCACAGGAAAAAGAGGCCATTGCCGACTGGATGATATCCCAAGGCCAAGGTAAGACAAAAGCAAAAACCAACATTGCTCCAATCAGTGAAGATACCGAGGCCTGCCTGAGCTGTCATGAATCCGTTACTCCAGGTATCGTTGCAGATTGGCGTACAAGCAGGCATGCCAAGACAACTCCTGGAATGGCCCTTAACAAACCTGTTTTAGAAAAAAGGGTTTCATCTGAGACCTTTGGTAAAGGTCTTAAATCTTTTGCGGTAGGCTGTTACGAATGCCACAGTCAGAATCCCAAACTTCATTCCGATAACTTCGAGCATAACGGATACCAAATTAATGTGGTGGTTACCCCTAATGACTGTAAGACCTGTCATCCAACCGAGATCAAACAATATGCTCAAAACATAATGTCACATGCCTATGGAAATCTTAATAATAACCCTGTTTATCGCGATCTGGTAGACTCAGTGAACGGCATTCAGTCTTTTAAAGATATGAAGACCGTCTTGGTGCCCCCGGATGAGGAGACTGATGCTGATTCATGCTTTTACTGCCATGGGACATCTATTAAGGCCAAGGGTATGAAGGCCAAAGAGACAGCTATGGGTGAGATGGAGTTTCCTATTCTTTCAGGCTGGCCTAATCAGGGTGTGGGGCGGCTTAATCCTGATGGTACCATGGGCTCATGCACTTCCTGCCATACCAGACATGCATTTTCTATCGCGATGGCAAGAAAACCTTCTACCTGTTCTGAATGCCACAAGGGACCTGATGTTCCGGCATATAAGGTTTATGCGGTCAGTAAGCACGGGAACATCTATTCCTCACTTGGGAAAGAGTGGGATTTTAAGGCCGTACCCTGGACGGTGGGAAAAGATTTCACGGCCCCAACCTGTGCTACCTGCCATGCCAGCTTAATTGTTACTGAAGAGGGTGAAGTCGTCGCGGAAAGGACCCACCGGATGAATGATCGCAGCTCCTGGAGGATCTTTGGGATTTATGCCCACGCCCATCCAAAGTCTCCAGATACCTCAATTATTAAAAACAAGGCTGGATTGCCCTTGCCGACTGAGCTTACCGGAGAGCCGGCAGCAAGCTATCTTATTGACGCCAAGGAGCAGGAAAAGAGGCGCGAGAATATGCAGAAGATATGCCTCACCTGCCATAGCGATGGATGGGTAAAGGGACAATATGCCAGGTTTGAAAACACCATCAAGACCACCAATCAGATGACCTTAGCCGCCACCAAGATTCTTCTTACTGCCTGGGATAAAGGGGCAGCCAAGGGTCTGGCACAGAACGATAGCATTTTCAATGAGGCCATTGAAATTAAGTGGGCGGAACAGTGGCTCTTTTTTGCCAATTCTACCCGTTTTGCCTCCGCTATGGCCGGGGCCGACTACGGTGTTTTCGCTAACGGTCGGTGGTATATGTCAAAAAATATCCAGGAGATGCTTGATTGGTTAGAATTTAAACTCAAGGATAAAAACCAATGAGATTAAGGATCTTAAAGTCCAACTGCGGCATGGTGTAGAAGGTGGCACTATAATGGCCTCAGTGGAAAGAGGAGATGGCGTTTCCTGGCACTCTAGACAAGTAAATTGAATCAAGCAGAGTGTTTTGGTCGGCGAGTGGATCACCTTTGAAAAAATACATGGAGGTTTTTATGAGACGTGTAAGACTGTGTTTAGTTATGGCGATGGCGCTGTTAATTGTACCATTAGTATTGTCTGCGGCCGAGATAGGCAAATTCTCATATGACGATTTCAAGCAGCCCAAGAGGTGTGGGGCCTGTCACAAGGAGATTTATCAAGAATGGCAGCAGAGCCTTATGTCACAGAGTTTTACACATGAATGGGATCAGGTTGAATACTTCAAGCTGGCCCTTCCCCATGCCCTGAAGCTTGAGAAGGTCTCCGGTGTCAAGGCCGGATGCATTGCCTGCCACGGTCCCCTTGCCTTTTTGAGCGGGGATATTCCACCAAAACCTGCTGAAGCCGGGACCAGGGCCAATGAGGGCGTGAGCTGTGAGATCTGTCACAACATAACCGGGACCACTGAAGAAGCCCCCTTTAATTTCAGCTTCATTATCGAACCAGACAGGGTAAAACAAGGACCAAGGGCAGATGCAAAGTCTTCTTATCACGGGGTGAAATACTCCGAGTTTACCATGAGCCCGGAGCTGTGTGCCACGTGCCATGATGAGCAAAGCCCTTACGGGGCCTGGGTAAAGGAAACATATCGTGAGTGGAAGGCGGGGCCTTATGCCAATAAGGGGACACGGTGTCAGGATTGCCATATGTATCATGCACCTGGCAAGTCCGCCTATGGCGGGAAGGAAAGGGCCGACCTTGCCCACCACAACTTTCATGGTTCCCACTTCTCAAGCAAGCTTGCCGGTGCTGTTGACCTGGCCCTCTATACAAAAAAGACAGGGATTTCCCCTGGTTCCACACTGAAACTACGGGCAGAGCTCTTTAATGGAAAGGTAGGGCATTTTATCCCTTCAGGTTCTACTGAAGAACGTATGCTCTGGTTGGAAGTGCAGGCCATTGACGCCACTGGCAAGGGCTATCAGATCCCTGTAAGTCGCAAGGGCTTTGAAGGGGAAGAATATACAATTGCCGACTCCGGGGCCATGGCATATCAGGCCATGGGGGAGATCATGGAAATCAAGGGCTTTAAAGGGATAAAACGGGATGGCAATGTCGCTGACGGCGCCCGGATTTTCCGTCGACCATTCTTTGATCCTCAAAAACGTATGACTATCTGCCAGTGGTATACTGCGGACAACACTTTGGTTGATTACCGGATCGGTCCTATGGAAACCAAGATTGAGAACTACACATGGGCCATTCCGGAAAACATTGCCCCAGGGCCGTTAGCCATTAAAGCGAGTCTCTTTTACAGCCAGGTACCAAGCTCTGTGGGCGAGTTTTTTGAGTTGCCTGCAGATGAGTATGCCCCGATTTTGGTTAATACCACAACGTTAATACTGGAGGTCAAATAATACTACTTCTAATTCCGCTGAAAACATCCCATCTACGGTGTTGCATAAGAGCTTAAAGGAAAGGAGGGTAAGTGTTATGAAGAGACGGGAGTTTTTAAAAGGCGCCGTGCTTAGCACAGTTTTAATGACCTCGGGTAAGGCCCTGGCAACAAAAGGCTATTCCGCTACTGGGGAAAAAAGTCTTTTAAGACTCAAGAACAGGGAGAATCCCACGAACTTGGAGAAGAAGCACGTGCCGGCTATCGAGGTGCCAGCCAGGTTGATAAAAAATGAGTGGTTCGAAGTCAAAATCAGAGTGGGCTATGAGACCGTCCATCCTTCTATGTCAAAACATTGGATAGATGAAATAACATTACTGGTGAATGGGGTTGAGGTTGCCAGAACGGACTTCAGAGTTGGAGGTGTGTCTGCTCCGGAGGCATCATTTAAGATCAGGTTAAACAAGACCTCTACTATTGAGGCAATCGAAAACTGTAATCTCCACGGCAGATGGATCAGTGATCCTGTAACAGTACACATTATTTGAGAACCCACAGGAGGTTGAGGACATGACAAAAAAGTTAGAGGTTTACAAGTGTGAGGTTTGCGGCAACATGGTCGAAATGGTTCATGAAGGAGAGGGGGAGCTGGTCTGCTGCAACCAGCCCATGATACTTATGGTAGAGAATACCGTTGATGCAGCAAAAGAGAAGCACATACCTGTAGTAGATAAGGTGGACGACGGTTTCAAGGTGAAAGTGGGGAGTGTGGCTCACCCAATGGAGGAAAAACACTATATTGAGTGGATTGAGTTGATTGCCGATGGCAGGGCCTACAGGCAGTTTTTGAATCCTGGAGATGCCCCGGATGCTGTTTTTTGCATAGAGGCCGACAAGGTCACTGCCAGGGCATACTGTAACATTCATGCCCTGTGGAAGGGATAAAGGGTAGACAGTAAAATGGAGAAGTATGTATGCTCAGTCTGTGGATATGTGTATGACCCTGAAGAAGGTGATCCTGAAAACGGTGTAGAGCAGGGGATTTCCTTTGAGAGTTTGCCGGATGATTGGGTATGTCCGGTATGTGGCGCCTTAAAGGAACAGTTCGAACCGGAATAATTTCGACCTGTGCGATTAGCTGTTAGCGGTTAAATGCTAATGGCTAACAGCTAATCGCTCAATTTAGTTACAAAGAAAGATAGCATGAAGGTCTGTGAAATAAAAAAGGACACATACTGGGTGGGGGCGGTGGACTGGGACGTCAGGGACTTCCACGGCTACTCAACCTACAAGGGCTCTACTTACAATTCTTTTTTGATCATGGATGACAAAATTACCCTTTTTGACACTGTCAAGAGAGAATTCAAGAGTGATCTGCTTCACCATATAAGAACCATAGTTGATCCATCAAAAATTGATTACATAGTCGTAAATCACGTGGAGATGGATCACACAGGCTCATTGCCTGAAGTCATGGAACTCGTAAAACCGGAAAAGCTGATTTGTTCCTCAATGGGCAAAAAAGCGCTTCTGCAGCATTTTCACAGGGAGGATTGGCCTTATGAAGTAGTAGGTCCGGGTCATACCCTGAACCTGGGCAAGAAATCCGTACAGTTTATTGAGACCAGGATGCTCCACTGGCCGGACAGTATGTTTTCATATATTCCTGAGGAAAAACTGCTCATATCCAGCGACGGATTTGGTCAGCACTGGGCCACTAGTGAGAGATTTGACGATGAAGTGAATTTTTCCGAGTTAATGTCGCATGCGGCAAAGTATTATGCCAACATACTCCTGCTCTTTTCTCCACTGGTAAGGAAGCTCTTGGAAAGAGTCAAAGAACTCGGCATTGAGATCGACATGATTGCCCCTGACCATGGGCTTATCTGGCGTTCTCATGTAAAGGACATCCTTAAGGTCTATGGAGAATGGGCCCATCATAAAACCAGAAAAAAGGCCCTGGTAATCTATGATACCATGTGGCACAGCACGGAGACCATGGCCAAAACAATAGTAGACGGTATTGAACAGGAGGGGGTGAGCGTAAAGCTCATGAATCTCAAGACCAACCATCGCAGTGACATCATTGCCGAGGCACTGGATGCCAAGGTACTGGTATTTGGTTCTCCAACACTGAATAACGGGATGCTCCCGCGAATGGCCGGTCTGCTCTCCTATATGAAAGGCCTTAAACCCAGGAACAAGATCGGTGCGGCCTTCGGGTCTTATGGATGGAGTGGTGAGGCAGTAAAACTCATAAACAAGTATATGGAAGAGATGAAATTCGATATTATTGAACCCGGCATAAGGGTGAAATATGTCCCGACCCACAATCACCTGAAGGAATGTGTGGACAGGGGAAAAAGAATAGGCCGGGCAGCTAATGAATTGGGTGATTTGGTGATTTAGTGATTTAGTGATTGGGTGGAGTAAGAAATACTTGGAGAACATGGATATGGGACGTGATATTGCCAAAGACATGGAAAAGGAGAGTCCCCGGATCCTTCGCCGCAGGGTCCGTGAGCTCCTAGGCTCAAAAGACTTTGAACAGGTCCTCATGGAGCTGAGAAAAATTCCCCCCCGTAAGGCCATTAATTCGCTCATTTCAGTATTTTATGATAGTGACACCGAACTCAGGTCGAAGGCAATTAGTGCCTTTGGTCAAGTCGTAGCTGATCTGGCCAATGAAGACATAGAGGAGGCACGGGTTGTTATGCGCCGTCTTATGTGGACCCTGAATGACGAGTCGGGCGGTATAGGATGGGGAGCCCCTGAGGCAATGGCAGAGGCCATGGCCTGCAATCCACGCCTTGCCGAAGAATATGTCCGCATTCTGCTTTCCTACATCAAGGAAGACGGGAACTTCCTGGAATACGAACCTCTCAGGAGAGGGGCATTGTGGGGCATAAGACGTCTGGCTCAGGTATATCCTGAGATGTTGATAGAACTGGATGCAGCTAAGTACATCCGGCCATATATGGAGGATGACAATGAGTCATCCAGGTCACTGTCTGCCCAGGCGTTAAGAATGCTTGGAGATGAAACTGACTAGGAATCCATGGACTTTCAGTTGATGCTGCCATTTCAGATCTCGGTCGTATGGGGGCAAGAACTGTCCTGATCGAGGGAGGGGCAATGCTTAACTATGCCGCCCTTTCAGAAGGAGTGGTTGATGAGATCTATCTTACAGTTGCCCCAAAGCTGTCTGGAGAGGAAGGTGCTGCATCTTTTGCAGATGGTCCAAGACACCTTGGGGAGCCATTTCTTTCCCTCAAGTTTCTGGAGTGTCATACAGCAGAGACCGGAGAGATATTTCTCAGGTACAAGGTGGGACAGACGGGTAAATGGAGAAACAAGAATTAGCGATACTGTTTTCAGGTGGGAGTGATTCCCTGTCACTGTATGCATTGGCAGCAGTTG
>CAZYEJ010000059.1:0-9405 GCA_964646435.1 uncultured Thermodesulfobacteriaceae bacterium | reverse complement strand
CTTTTGACTTGTCGTGAAGGATGCCAGACTTCTTATTACTTCCTTATCAACTCCATAGCCTTTTGATAAAGTCTTATATATTTCTCCCTTACTTTATCCCATGTGTGATTCTTATATATATTATGCACCGCGTTTACCTGCATCTCCTTTATGGTATCAGGTGAATTTCTGTAGGTCTTTAAGGCCTTGTTCACGGACTGAATAAGGGCATCAGGTGTATGATCCTTATAAGAAAAACCATTAAAGCCATCCCTTACCTTGACCAGCCCGCCTGTAGTGCGGACAATGGGTAGGTTGCCCATGAGCTGGGCCATGAAGTCAGTAAGTCCACAGGGTTCATATCGGGATGGAATTACAAAAAAATCCCCTGCGGCATATATGAGGTTTGCAAGCCCTGAATCGTATCCTATGAGCACTGCAAGCCGTTCCTCGTAGGCAGGGTGCTCTGCCAAGGATATGAGATGATTTTCTATGTCCCCTTTGCCATTGCCAAGAATTACTACCTGAATGTTTTCGTCCTCTGCCATTAGCACTTCCAGGGCCTGACCCAGTATATCCAGACCCTTTTGCTCGGAAAACCGGCTCACAACAGTGAGCAAGGGCTGATTTGGACTATAATCAATGGACCCATACATTTTGAGATCGCCAATCTCGGCAAACATCAGTCTGATAACCAGCTCCTTTCTGCAGATTGCCTTGCCGGCCAGATCACCACTAGCCGGATCAAAGGCCGCAGGAAGCCCTAATATTTCCGGATGGATGGGGCTGAACTCATCAGGATTTATGCCGTTGGTAATTCCTTCGATAAATATGCCCCTATCTTTAAGAGCATGACCCAGCCAGCCTGTAAGGGCATCAAGTTCTGTTTCCTGAAGCTCTCTCGCGTAGTTTTCACTCACTGTATTTATAGGCGCATAGGCAGCACCGGCAAGAAAGGGATCAAAGGAACCGTTGAGAACACTACTGTAGATTATCCTCTGAGGGAGACCGGTCATAGTCATGGCAAACAAAAGATCCACCACATCCTGGTGGTAGCCTAATCCGGCATTATGGATAGTAAGCAGGGCGCTGCTGCCCTTGAAATAGTGCCGGAAGCCCTCTATTTCCTTCATCATGGCCGGGAGTAGACCTGTATGACCATCCTGACAATGAAACACATCTGGCCTGGTACCTGTGAAAATCGCATAATCCAGCACGGCCTTCTGAAGCAGGATATTCATGGCAAAATAGTCCAGATGGCCCTCCCCTTTTTTATGACTGGGATCAAGGGTCTCTTCTTCACCTGTGTATACATAGACCCCCAGCTTTTCACTAAAGCGGCTTGCCTCCACAAGTATTATGTCAACACCCTTCAGCTTCCGGTGCCAAAAGCCTACGTGTTCTCTACGTTCTTCATGTGCGTAGTTTGCGTCAATCTCGAATTGTGGGCCAAGGGTCTTAAAACTCAGCTCTTCCGGCTTTACAAAACCGTAACGAGGCATAATGACTGAGACCTCATAGCCGGCACTTGCCAGTGATTCAGCAAGATCCCTGCTCACATCCTTAACTCCACCTGCACCGGCTATCCCTCTGTATTCACGGGTCAGCATCCAGATGGATTCAACGTCCTTCAGGTCTTTAAAATTCTGCAATGTCTTCATGAAGACCTCTTGTCTTTTTGTATAGTATTCGACACCTGCTTTTTCACAGCAAAGCACAGATTGCTCTTGGCGTCGCCCAATATTGTTATTTTGTCGCGGGTAAATGTGAACAACCGCACGGCCCTTGTCAAGAAAAGTCCGTGAATTTATGTTGATCCCTGGCTTTTTTGTCAATATAGTCGTTCATATATATTAATTGGTAACTTGAGAGTCCAAAGTTCTCTCGTCATGCCGGACTTGATCCGGCATCCAGATCGCAGAACGTTTTGAAAAAATACTGGATTCCGGCTTTCGCCGGAATGACGCGGTCAGTTTTTCATTTCTTATAATTTCAAACTCTTAAAAGAACTTTAGACTGTCCAGTTGCTGAAGGATTCGATTCGGAGACAAATGAGAAAGCCTGTTAAAAATATCCTGGACACAATTGGTAATACTCCGCTTATCCCTATTCGCCGTCTCGATCCCGGCAAGAAAGTCACTATCCTGGCAAAAATGGAGAGCTTCAATCCAGGAGGTTCTATTAAAGATCGTATAGCTCTTTCCATGATTGAAGGGGCGGAAAAACGAGGAGAGCTCACAAAGGACAGGATAATTCTTGAGGCAAGCAGCGGTAATACCGGCATTGGTCTTGCGATGGTGTCGGCTGTAAAGGGTTATCGCTGTCTTATCGCCATGAGCGAGGCAGCCAGTATCGAGCGTCGTCAAATTATGCGGGCCTACGGTGCTGAAATCCTCCTGACTCCTGCCCGCCTGGGGACTGATGGTGCCATAGAGACAGTATACAAGCTGGCACTTGAAAATCCTGACCGCTACTTCTGCACAGACCAGTACAACAATCCTGACAACTGTCTGGCTCACTATCATGGTACTGCCCAGGAAATCTGGAAACAGACCGAAGGCAAGGTAGATGTAGTAGTCACCGGCATGGGGACCACCGGCACTTTGATGGGAGTTACGCAACGCTTTCGAGAGCTCAATCCAAAGGTCCGGATAGTCGGAGTGGAGCCCTATTTCGGTCACGGCATCCAAGGACTCAAGAATATGAAAGAATCCTACCGGCCTGGGATCTTTAACAAGCGCCTGCCGGATGACATTGTCAATATGCACGATGATGAGGCCTTTGAGCTGACCAAAAGGCTTGCGCGTGAAGAAGGGCTCTTCGTCGGGATGAGTTCAGGGGCTGCTATGGCTGTAGCACTCTCAGAGGCTGCTAAACTGGAACAGGGCCTTGTGGTCGTAATTTTTCCCGATGGAGGCGATCGTTACCTGAGCACAGATATTTTTTCAGTTCCTCAGGTCGAGGAGGCAGATCAGGCCAAGGCTCTGAAACTTATTAACACCCTTACCAGGAGAAAGGAAATTTTTGAGCCCTTAAACCCTGGGAAGGCAGGGATCTACTCCTGCGGACCCACGGTCCATGAATTCGCCCACCTGGGACTCTGCAGAAGGCTGGTGATTGCGGATCTTTTGAAACGCACACTTGAATACCATGGTTATGAGGTCACCCACGTGATGAATATCACCGACCTGGATGACAAGACGATCCATGCCGCCCTGTCTCAAGGGATAAGTCTAAAGGAACTCACAGACCGTTATACCCGGGCATTTATGGAGGACGTGTCTGCCCTGAATATCAGGCCTGCCGCCTGCTATCCCAGGGCAAGCGCCCATGTCGAAGCAATGATTCAACTGACCGGACGACTCATAGATGCGGGCTATGCATATGTCAAACACGGTTCTGTATATTTTGACATCTCAAAACTACCATCATATGGAAGGCTTTCCAGGGTGGATCTTTCCAACATTGACATTGGAAGGACAGTGGATCTTGACGATTACGAAAAGGACAGCCCTGTTGACTTTACCCTCTTTAAACGAGTAACCCTGGATGAGCTCAAGAGGGGAATTGGATTTGAGACAAAATGGGGGAAGGTCAGGCCTGGCTGGCACATAGAGTGTGCTGCCATGTCAATGCACTATCTGGGAGAATTTTTCGATATCCATACAAGCGGCTGCGACCTTATTTTTCCCCATCATGAAAACGAGATTGCAATTGCAATGGCCCTTACGAACCAGCCACTTGCCCGGACCTGGATTCACAGCGAGCTTATTCTGGTTGACGGAAAGAAGATGTCGCGCTCAGCAGGTAATGTTGTCACCTTGCGGGATTTAAATAAAAAGGGCTTTACCGGAAGGCACGTGAGATTTTTCCTGCTCAGGACACACTACAGAAAGCCCATTCATTTCTCTTACGACCACTTGGAAGAATCAGCAAAGGCATTGAAACGGCTTGACTACTTTGTCTCTGAAATCCAGGCCCTTACTATGGGTAAAGACCCTGTTGGAGAACCGGGACCGGCAATTAAAAAGGCCCTGGAGGCCATGAAAAACGATTTTAACCAGGCCATTAATGATGACCTTAACACTTCAAAGGCCCTGGGAGTGATCTTCAGATTGATCAGGCATGTAAACTCACTCATTTCTGACCAAAGGCTTTCACCAATGGATGCAAAAAATGTCATGGATGCCCTGCAGGATGCGGACAAGGTCCTTGGGTGCCTGGATATTTCTATCCCTGATCCTGAGCTGTCAAGGGAAATCCAGGGCCTGGTCTCCCAGAGGAAGGAAGCCAGGGCCTCAAGTGACTGGGACAAGGCAGATGATATCCGGCAGCAACTCCTCGATCTTGGAGTGGAGGTAATGGACACCCAGAGCGGGATTCGCTGGAGATGGATTAAGGAGGTTTAGAAAAAAAATATGCGCACATTTTTGGACTGTATTCCCTGTTTCATGACCCAGGCATTGAGGACCGGGCGCCTGGTGGGTCTTTCCGACGAGAAAATTCTGAGACTGCTGATAGATCTAGGGGGGAAAATCAAAAATATTAAGCTGGATGATCCGCCACCCAAAACAGCAGTAATGGTATATGATCTAATAAACAGCTATACAGGCAAATCAGACCCTTTTAAAACAGTGAAAAAACAAGGGACCGAGAAGGCACTTGCCCTTTATCCCCAGTTAAAAAAGGACGTCTCAGAGTCTGAAGACCCTTTGGGACTTGCTATGCAGCTTGCCACAATAGGAAATGTCATTGATTTCGGAATATCATCAAGTTATGACCTGGAGTCAGAGATTCAAAAAATAATGGACCAGTCTTTTGGCCGATGGGATGAAGAGGAATTTAAAAAGGCAATAACCCGGGCGGACTGGATTCTATATCTGGGTGACAACACAGGGGAAACGGTCTTTGACCGCCTGCTGATAGAAACCATGGCACATACTGTCACTTATGTGGTCAGAGAAAAACCGATTATTAACGATGCTACCAGAGAAGACGCCCTGGAAGCGGGCCTTGACAAAACAGCAACCATCATTTCATCCGGATGTGCCGCCCCCGGTACTGTTTTGGACCAATGCACTCCGGAATTCCGTGAGCTGTTCAGAAAAGCCCCTGTCATTATCAGTAAAGGTCAGGGGAATTACGAGACCCTGTCAGACTCGGACGCCCCTATCTTTTTTTTCCTGAAGGCTAAGTGTGATGTAGTGGCAAGGCACCTTGGAGTAAAAAAAGGTGATCTGGTCCTTGCTGCCAGTGTCTGAACGGCCTTTTCGTTCAGACACTAATTAGCAGGTAACCGTGAGTACGCAACACACGTCCAACCATGATGACAAGGCCGCCCATCTTGCCCGGTCGGCAGGATCGGTGAGTATTGCCGTATTCTTTTCCCGCATATTGGGCCTTGTGAGGGAGCAGGTGCTTGCAGGCCTCTTTGGTGCAGGTACTGCAATGGACGCCTTTGTTGTGGCCTTCCGGATACCCAATCTTTTAAGGGACCTTTTTGCAGAAGGTGCCCTCAGCGCAGCATTTGTTACGGTCTTTACCGAATATGATCAAAAACGCTCAAAAGAAGAGGCCTGGCGCCTTGTAAACAACGTCCTGGCAGTACTCACTGTAGTGGTTTCCCTGACCGTTATTCTCGGCATGATCTTTTCAAATGAACTGGTAATGCTGCTCGCCCCGGATTTTGCCAAAGTCGCCGGCAAGGTGGAACTTACCCAGCGGCTGACAATCATAATGTTTCCCTTCTTGCTCCTGGTCTCCCTTTCATCCGTCCTTATGGGAATATTGAACACAAAAGGTTATTTCTTTATCCCGTCCCTTGCATCCAGTTGTTTCAACATGACATCCATAGTTGTCGGCGTAGGACTTGCCATGCTGTTTCCTTTGTGGGGACAACCAGCCATAATGGGTATGGCTGTGGGGACCCTGCTGGGCGGCCTGTCTCAAATGGGAATACAGGTGCCTGTCATTCTGCGCCAGGGGTTCAGAATAAAGCCCGTGATGGACCTGGCGGACCCTGGGCTGAAACGCATAGGCCGGTTGATAGTGCCTGCCATAATAGGCCTTTCCGCAACCCAGATTAACATCTTCATAAATACAAACTTCGCCTCTCGCTGCGCAGAAGGGAGTGTTGCCTGGCTGAATTATGCATTCCGGCTCGTACAGTTTCCAATCGGGCTCTTTGGTGTGGCTATTTCCATAGCAACTCTTCCTGTCGTGGCAAGGCTGGCAACCAAGGGGGACCACAAAGTACTGGGTGATACGCTGGTTTCGTCTCTTACCCTGGCGTTTGCCCTCACAATTCCGGCTGCCGTGGGGCTGTGGGTCCTGGCAGAACCCATAATAGGACTTATCTTCGAACACGGCCGATTTTCTCAATCAGACACTTTTATGACAGCCCAGGCCTTGAGGTTTTATTCCATCGGCCTTCTGGCCTACGCGGCAGTAAAGATAGTAGTGCCGGTATTCTATGCCCTTGATGACACCCGATGGCCGGTAATAGGGAGCTTTTTAGCAGTAGCGGTTAATATATGCATCATACTCGCCACATTGGACAAATTGCAGCACAGGGCCATAGCGCTTTCCACATCCGTCACCATGATACTCAACTTCATGCTCCTGGCCACAGTGCTTTACAGAAAAATAGACGGATATCCTGCAGGCAGGCTTTTCATGTCCATGGGAAAAATTTTCCTGGCCTCGGGCATAATGGGCCTGTTGGTGTGGTGGGTCCAGATTCGCATTACAGACAGCCCAGGGATCTGGCTTTCAACTGTCAAGGTATTTGCATCAATGTCATTGGGCATTGTTTCATACGGGATATTGGTTTATGTCTTGAAACTGACTGAATTTACGGAAATCATCAATAAAGTTATAAAACGAATTAGGAATTGAGGAAAAGGGGGTATCCACTTCATTGTCCTTGGGTATATTGTAGGTTGGGTTAAGCGGTTATAGTCATCACTTTTGTTGGGTTCGCCTGACTTAATAGAACCTCAACATACTGAAATCACCGCAAAATTAGCGAACCCAACAAAATTAGTTGCAGACCGACGGCTTAACCCAACCTACAATCTGTCGTTTAGAGTAGCGAAGTGGATAGCCCCTTTGAGGAATTGTTGATTGGGGGTGCGAAGATGGCGAAAGAAATTACCCGGAAAGACCAAGCTTTGCGAATTGCCCTGGGTTACCAGCTAAGACGCTGCCCATCAGTGCTTTCTATCGGAGTGAGGACCAACCTGGCAGATTATTCATCAGAGGAGAGGGCCCTGATTCAGAATGCCTCCAAGGTTTATTTCCCGACCATATTTTTTGCAGATGCCCTGGATGCAATGGGGAAAAAGACCTTTCCTAGTGTACAAAGCTATCGGCATTTGGGTAATAAGATAAAGCAGACGCTTCTTTTTAATCTCCTGGACATCCCCACACCTGAGACCCGCCTGTTTTACGGCAGACAACAAAAGATGAAAATCCTCGACTATTTTGGTTTTCCTTGTGTAGGGAAGATGCCTATTGGGTCCTCAAAGGGAGAGGGAGTTTTTCTTATTAAGAACGAGAATGATCTGAAGGCATATCTCAGTAAGACCAGGATAGCCTATATTCAACAATATATACCCATGAAAAGAGACCTTCGGGTGGTAATTCTTGGCAAACGCATTGTCCATGCCTACTGGAAGGAATCAGCTCCAGGAGAATTCCGCACCAATGTGGCCAAGGGAGGGAGGATTACATTTGATCCTGTCCCTGAAGATATCCTGAACCTGGCACTGGATGTTGCTATCCGGTGCAGTTTCGATTTTTTGGGGCTTGACATATGTGAACATCAGGGGAAAGTTCTTGTCCTCGAGGCGAATATGAATTTCGGTACCCAAGGGTTCAAGGAGGCAGGCATAAACTACAGGGAGTTACTCTGCAATATGGTGACATCCGGTGAGATATAGTCTTTTGATAAAATTTAGTACATTAGCAATTATTTTCGTAACTTCTCAATAAGTTGGGGTAGATTACATTTGTGACTATTCACTGGATTCCGGCTTTCGCCGGAATACAGACATCTT
Source organism: uncultured Thermodesulfobacteriaceae bacterium (assembly GCA_964646435.1). Taxonomy (GTDB): domain Bacteria; phylum Desulfobacterota; class Dissulfuribacteria; order Dissulfuribacterales; family UBA3076; genus UBA3076. Next base: position 1,366 of record CAZYEJ010000059.1, on the reverse strand, counting down.
ATTCTGAATTATTGAGAAGTCATTTATTTTCGCTAATGTACTAATGATATATTGACATATGAGGTTTACTTTATCTAATATAGAACTAAATCCATTTTTTTATCATCTAACCCACATGCCCGCAAGCGGGCACAACAAACCATGAAAGGCTAAAACATTCATTAAGAGAGGAGGCAGTATGGTTAAATTCTTGAGAATTGGTTTGATTTTATTGTGTGCGGTGGCTCTTGTTTCCGGATGCGCAAACATGACAGCCCCCCAGGAAGAATTCACGAAGGGATCTGCCGTTGTAGCTCCACCAATGGCTTTCCAGAATTATTGTGGATACTGTGAAAGCAAAATACCAGAACCTGTACCAGAGCCGTGTGTTGAACCTGTACCAGAGCCGTGTGTTGAACCCGTACCAGAGCCGTGTGTTGTAGAAGAGGTTAAAGAAGAAGTTGTCGTGCCCGAGGTTTGTGAGAAGATAGTCTTACGCGGAATCAACTTTGACTTTGACAAGTCGAATATCAAGCCCGAATTTATACCGGTCCTTGATGAAGCAGTTGAAATATTAAAGACAAATCGTGATTGTGATACAAATGTAATTATTGAGGGGCATACGGATTGGACAGGGACGGAGAAATATAACCAAGGTCTATCTGAGCGCAGGGCAGCCTCTGTATGTAATTACTTAGTCGAGAAGGGTATCTCTCAAAACATTCTGCAGCCTATAGGTTACGGCGAGGCCGACCCGATAGCTAACAATCGTACACGAGAAGGCCGAAGCATGAACCGGCGTGTGGTATTCAAAATACTCGACTAGGTATTTATACCCGTGAGAAATCGACATCCAGTTGAGCTTATTTTGCTTTCGGTGGTACTGGCCCTGACACTATCAGGGCCTTCTACCGCCATAGCGGATCCAGAGAAACCAGCGGCTCAAAAAAGTTTTGAGCATTTCGTCAATGTCTGGATGTCCAAACTAGACAAGATTGGCAAAATGAACATTCTGGGCATTGATATTATGCCACGTGATCAAGGCTTTGTTGGTCGATATGTGTGTTACGGACCGGAGTGTAAATTTTCCATCAAAGAGACAGGATCTGCTGAAACCCCCTTTGTGGGAATCCTGTGTTACTCGGAAAAGCATTTTTTAAAAAAAGGCGAAAACCGGCAGAAAACCTTTCAAAATCCCGGAATGTTGACTAAAAAGATTCGTGTTACAGAGATCTTCCGTTTCACCCACGGCAAGTGGGTATATTGAAGTTTTTCTTCATTCTATAACTACTCTGCCAGACTAGTGTCCTGTCAAGCAACAACTGATGCCTCTTGCTCGTCCTTTTACCTGCCTGACTGCGTTACTCCTTCAGTTACATAGCACTGC
>CAZYEJ010000058.1:0-9525 GCA_964646435.1 uncultured Thermodesulfobacteriaceae bacterium | reverse complement strand
CGTACCCTCCGCCTCGCATCTGCAGCACCCTGTAAACGCCTACAGTTCGGTGGGTGCGGTAAACGGGCGTTGTAACCCCGTGAGCGGTTACACTTAAATATTGATAATTGAGGAATTGAGGAATTGAGCAGAGATAAAGATACTAAAACAGTCTATGTGTGCCGGTCATGCGGCCAGACTTCGCCCAAGTGGCTTGGTCGTTGTCCCGGGTGCGGGGCATGGCATACAATGGTGGACGAGCCTGTAAATACTCCTGTTAGAAAAGGCCAAAGTCTTTTCGCCGTGAGTCAATCTGCTCCTTTACCCTTGGTGGAAGTGTCGGCAGACGTGGATGATGCCAGAATTTTTATTGGTATGAATGAAATGGACCGGGTACTTGGTGGAGGGCTGGTGCCGGGCAGCCTGGTGCTATTAGCCGGAGAACCGGGCATAGGTAAGTCTACATTGCTGCTGCAGATACTTTGCCGTCTGGCCTCTAATCAAAATCAAAAAAAAGTCCTATATGTCAGTGGGGAAGAATCATTGGCACAGATCAGGATGAGGTCCGAGCGTTTGGGAAAAATTCCGGAAGGTCTTTGGGTTGCGTGTGAGTCGGAACTTGATCGAATTATTAAGATTGTAGAGGAACAGGGTCCTTCTATTCTGGCTGTTGATTCCATACAGACTATGTTCTGCGGCGAGATAGCTTCGGCTCCCGGGAGCGTGGCCCAAGTCCGGGAGGCCACTGCACGGCTCATGCAGCTTGCCAAGTCCAAGGGCGTGCCAACCATACTTGTGGGCCATGTGACAAAGGAAGGGGCCATAGCAGGCCCTAGGGTACTTGAACATCTGGTGGACACTGTATTGTATTTTGAAGGGGATCGGAGCCACACCTTCCGACTTCTGAGGACTGTAAAAAATCGTTACGGTCCAACTCATGAGATAGGTGTCTTTGAGATGACTGAAGCCGGGCTGAAACAAGTTCCTAATCCCTCTGAGGTTTTCCTTGGTCAAAGGCCAAAGGCGGTTCCGGGATCTGTAGTCGTCCCGTGTATGGAAGGCACCCGTCCCATCCTGGTGGAGATACAGGCCCTGGTGAGTCCTTCACACCTGTCAATGCCAAGGCGGACTTCAACCGGTATTGATAGTAATCGTCTGGCCTTGCTCATTGCGGTTGCAGAAAGACATCTGGGTGTGGCACTTTATGACCGGGACATCTTCATAAATGTGGCAGGTGGGCTTAAGATATCAGAGCCGGCAAGCGAACTTGCCGTAATAATGGCTATGGTCTCAAGTCTGAAAGATGTTCCGCTGGATATGGACACTGCTGTCTTTGGAGAAGTCGGTCTTACTGGAGAGGTGAGGGCGGTTGGAAGGGCGGAATTGAGACTCAACGAGGCTGCCCGTCTGGGGCTCAAGAGGTGCATTATTCCTCAGGCTGGATCTGATCGTCTCAAGTTCTCAGATAGCCTGGAGATCCTTCCGGTGAGAAGAATAGATGATGCAGTAGCGGCAATGCCTGAAGTCTCTTGACAGTCAGTTAACCCTGGCCTACATTCACGCATATTATTTGACATTGGCCTTGAAGCGGGTTGCCTTGGCAGAAATGCCGGGGTTCAGCCCTTTATTTATTTGATAATAAGGAGATATATAGATCATGTCTGGAGACAAATTGATACATGTAACAGATGCAGAATTCGAATCTCAGGTCTTAAAAGCTGATAAGCCAGTACTGGTTGATTTTTGGGCTAGCTGGTGCGGACCGTGCCTGGCCATTGCACAGGTCGTTGAGGAATTGGCCGGCGATTATGACGGGAAAGTCGTGGTAGCCAAAATGGACGTAGACAAGAGTCCTGCTACTCCGGGCAGGTATGGCATCAGGGCCATCCCCACCTTAATCGTTTTTAAGGACGGGCAGGTTGTAGAACAGATTACTGGTGCAGTGGGGAAGGCTGCTATCGAATCCGCTATTAATAAGGCGTTGTCCTAATCAGTGTCTGAACGAAAAGACCGTTCAGACACAATTTTGAATTCTAAATTCTAAATTTTAAATTAAGGTATATGTCTTTTAAATCGTCTTCCATAATTCAGCATTCAGCATTCACAATTCAGCATTGCCTATAAAGGTCTGTGATGAATAGACTGTATTATCGAACAAGAAGCCATAAAGGATTATCGGCAATATGTCTTGTGCTTTTAGGTCTTTTAATTGTCGGCATTTTTGCCGGATGTGCCGCCAAGGACACTGGCATTGAGGCCGGTAAAGATGAAGGCCTATTTTCATGGTTTCGTTCTGCAGCCGGGCCCCCGGAACCGGAGAGCGAAGTTGATCTGTCAGACAAGGCCATGGACTACTTTGTACATGGGCGCTATATCCTGGCAGAGGAGATATTTCAAAAGGTCAAGGATCGCTATCCCTTCAGCCCGTATTCTACGCTTGCGGAATTGCGCCTTGCAGATTGCAAGTTTTACACAGGCGATTATGACGAAGCCATCTCCCTTTATGAGGAGTTTGAAAAGCTTCATCCCACCAACGAGGCAGTAACATATGTGATCTTTCAGGAGGGTTTCTGCTATTATAGATTAATGGAAGGCCCTGATCGTGATCAGACCTCCACCCACAAGCTCATTGAGACCTATGAGCGGCTCCTTAATAGATATCCGGATAGTCCATACAGTTACGAGGCCCGTAAACGAATAGCAAAGGCAAAGAACCGTCTGGCCCAGCATGAGGTCTTGGTGGCCCGATGGTATCTTCGTATAGGGCAGGTACCACAGGCCAAAAACCGTCTGGAGACTGCCCTGAACCTTTATCCGGATACTTCGGCAGGAGTGAAGGCTGCGTGTCTTCTAAAAAAGGAGAGGGTCTTCCAGCATACCTTTACGGCCGAGACAGACAGAGCAAAAGAGTCAGAGAAATCCTGGTGGAGGCGTCTGATACCCTTTATCTGAACAGATGGCAGGAAACGCGCCTTTTGTTTTCCAGACACAAATCTTCAGGCTCTATCTTTCTACAAATATCCATGGCCTTTGGACAACGGTCCTGAAAGGCGCATCCTGAAGGAATAGAATCCAAGGCAGGGACATTCCCAGGAATGGAAGTGAGACGCTTGGCGTCTGCGGGAATACCATATGGTACCGAATCCAGAAGACCCTGGGTGTATGGATGGAGTGGATTGTCGAAAAGATCACGCACAAGGGCCTCTTCAACTATTTTTCCTGCATACATTATAAGTACTCTGTGCGCTATCTGGGCCACTACTCCGAGGTTGTGGGTTATGAGCAGGAGACTGAGATCATGCTGTTCCCGGAGCCTGTTCAGGAGTTCAAGAATTTGAGCCTGTATGGTTACATCCAGGGCAGTAGTAGGTTCATCTGCTATCAAAAGCTTTGGTTGACATGCAAGGGACATGGCTATCATAGCCCTTTGACGCAGTCCACCTGAGAGCTGATGAGGGTAAGTTGTGATTCTCTCTTCCGGTGCCGGCATTCCCACCTGTTTTAAAAGTTCAATAGTCCGTTTCTGAACCTGTTTTTTTGGAAGTTTGACATGAGTTGTTATGGCTTCTGAAATTTGGTCTCCGATTGTGAAGACCGGGTTGAGGGCAGTCATAGGCTCTTGAAAGATCATGGCTATTTCCTTTCCCCTGATGCTGCACAATTGACCAGGGGTAAGGTCCATGAGATCTGTACCCTCAAATACTATTTCCCCCCTTTTTGTGTTGAATGGAGGACTTGGAAGCAGGCCCAGCATGGAAAGGGCTGTGATGCTTTTTCCACAACCGGATTCGCCCACAAGGCAGACACTTTCCCCTTTTTTGATATAAAAAGAAAGATCCCTTACAGGGAATACAGGCCCCTTATTGGTCCGGATCTCAATTTCAAGCCCTTTTACAGAAAGGAGGATATTATTGCTCACGATTTTTGATCACGGGACTTTGTCCGCTTTTTATCCCTTAATCAGTTGAACATTGATTTCAGGTCCTGCAGGCTTAAGTTGTACTATTACTTCAAAAAGGTCCGACATGTGACTGATAGGGGACGGGATGTCGTCAGGTTGCTCGACATTGTTTTTTCTGTGAGTCGTTACAGTAAACCATGCAGGGAAACCGTGTTCCTCGGCCAGTGCTTTGAGTTTGCTCAATGATGCCCGCTCAGTTTTGTCGAATGGCAACCCGTCTAGCAAGACTACCTGTGGAAAGAATATGCCCTGTTCAGTGAGGTCGTTTAGACGTTCTTCAAGCCGTTTTACGCTGAAGTCATCAATATTAAAGGTCATGATAAAACGGTGGGGAAGGATCATCTCCCACATCACATTGGTATTATTTAACTCGTATTGATCTGATATGCGGAGGAGGACTTCGTCGTACCAGAGACATACCTTTTTTATTGGCTGCCCCAGACATATATGAAGTACATTTTTTCCTCTGAGCAAGTTGTCCATAGCCAGATGTATCAAGAAAGAAGTTTTGCCCTCTCCAGCCCCAGCAAGTATTGCGCCGAATTGTCCATCTCCTAGAAGGTGGCCGGCATCTTCCTTGATAAATTTCAGCGGATTTTTAAGAATTAGATTGTTTTTTGACATATTAAAAACCTTTTTCAAACAAGAGCTATTTTTTAAATGCTAAATGCTGAATTAATGAAATAACTATTTAATATTTTTTATTCTGCAATTTAAAATTCAAAATTTAAAATTCAAATTTTTTTATATGTTTAAGCAGCCTTTTTTATCAATTCGTCTGCCACATTTTTGGGTACCTGACGATAGGTGGAAAATTCCATTGTGAACTGGGCCTTTCCCTGTGTGCCTGAGCGCAGGGTTGTGGAGTAGCCGAACATCTCAGCAAGTGGGACATCAGCCTCTATTACGCTTATATTTCCTTCGTCCTGTGTACCCAGGATCATCCCCCTCCGCTGGTTAAGTGACCCCATTACAGCTCCCTGGAATTCAGTCGGGGTCTCCACTGCCACCTTCATTATAGGTTCCAGTATGACAGGCCTGGCCTTTCTGTAGCCTTCCAGAAAGGCCCTGCGTGATGCTGCCCGAAAAGCCATGTCGGAAGAGTCCACAGGGTGGGATTGACCGTCGTTGATGACAATTTTTACTCCTGTAACAGGAAAACCCAACAACTGTCCTTTCTCCATGCTTTTTTTGAAACCTTTTTCGCAGGAAGAGATAAACTCCGTGGGTATGGCACCACCGACTATCCTGTTTTCAAAGACGAATTCGTCTTTAACAGGCTCCATATAGCCAGCTACCCGTCCAAACTGACCCGCACCACCTGTCTGCTTTTTATGGGTATAATTGAATTCAGCCTGTCTGGTAATAGTCTCTCTGTATGCAACCTGGGGCATGCCAGTGGTAACATCTGCGTCGTATTCCCTGCGCATTCGCTCAACATATATTTCAAGGTGAAGTTCTCCCATGCCGGAGATGATAGTATCTCCTGTCTCATGGTTAACGTATGCCCTGAACGTCGGGTCCTCTTTGGTAAATCTGGAAAGGGCCTTGGACATTTTGATCTGGGCCTTGTTGTCCTTGGGGACAATTGCCAGTGAGATAACCGGCTCAGGTATGTGCATGGAGGTCATGCTATATCTGATCTCAGGAGAGGTGAAGGTGTCACCGGACGCACAGTCCACGCCAAAGAGTGCCCCAATATAGCCGGCAGGTATAGACCCTATTTCCTCCATCTGGTCTGCATGCATATGTACGACCCTGCCGATTCTGACCTTTTGACCGGTTCTGGAATTTACTATGGTGTTCCCCTTGGAGAGGGTCCCCTGATACACCCTGACGTAAGTGAGCTGCCCGTAACGTCCCTCTTCCAGCTTGAATGCAAGGGCTACGAGAGGTTTTGAAGAATCTATCTCAAGTTTTTTTTCAATTTCCTCATTTTCCATATCCAGAGCGAAGTTTTCAATATCCATGGGTTGCGGCAGATAATGAGTTACTGCGTCAAGGAGAGGTTGGACTCCTTTATTTTTGTAAGCAGATCCGATGAATACAGGGGTGAGTCCGCGAGCAAGAGTCCCGTTTCTTATCGCGTCAATTAAGATATCTGTAGTGACCTTTTCATCAAGGGCGGCCTCCATGAGTTCATCAGAGAACATTGAAGAAGCGTCAATAAGGCTTTCCCTGCGGGCTTCGGCCTCTGCGCGGAGCCCTTGAGGTATTTCTTCCAAACGTATCTGCTCGCCGTTTGGGCCATCAAAGTACATGGCCTTCATGGAGACGAGATCCACAACCCCCTGAAAGTCCGATTCAAGGCCTATAGGTATCTGCATTGCAATTGCGTTGTGGCCCAGCTTTTCCCTGAGTTGTTCTAGAACGCGGAACGGGTTGGCACCGTTGCGGTCACATTTGTTTATAAAGGCAACACATGGGACCTTGTATCTGGCCATTTGCCTGTCAACTGTGATGGACTGAGACTGTACACCTCCAACAGAGCAAAGGACCAGTACACCACCGTCCAGGACCCTGAGTGCCCTCTCCACTTCGATGGTGAAGTCTACATGCCCAGGGGTGTCAATAATGTTTATCTCATAGCCCTTCCATTCGCAATAAGTAGCGGCGGAAGTGATGGTTATTCCCCGTTCTTTTTCGAGCTCCATGAAATCCATGGTAGCTCCGACGCCGTCCTTGCCTTTCACGTCGTGGATGGCGTGAATTCGTTGGGTATAAAAAAGAATTCTTTCGGTAAGAGTGGTCTTGCCGGCATCAATGTGGGCGCTAATGCCAATATTTCTTACCTTTGCCGGATCTCTATTCATTGCCTATTTAGCCTCAGAAAAAATATTTAATACTGAAAATTGAGAAATTGCGAATTGAGGAATTAAAGGTACTTTTATAATCATAATTTCCCAGCCCCTCAACAAAATGAGAGGCGCGGTTTTTAACTTTTTACACTAAGCTTGTCAAGTAACTTCTCAATAACTCAGGGTAAGATGTCTGGATTCCGGCGAAAGCCAGAACCCAGTTTTGTAACCATCCAACTCGTAAATTTGTTTCATCTCTCCCTAATTTATGTTTTCCAATTTCAAGTTTCAAGCCGTGAACTGCTACATAATTCTTATGCCTGCACAGGAAAATTTTTCCACCTCATGTCCTTATAATGGACGATCCCGGAAACTGGTAGGAAAAATTTCAAGACGCTCCAGTATTTTTTCCGCAAAGGCCCAGACCTTTTTTTTGTTCATCCATGTCTTATAGGGTATAGGAGTCTCCCTGCCGTAAAGCATTTTGTAGAACCGCTTAAGTCCTTCTGTATCCTTGGCATCCAGCTTGTCCGGGTTTATCTCCCCGCCCAGGAGTCCGGCATGGATCGGGGGTTTTGACAGGCTCTTAATCAATGGCAGGATATAGTTCCATCCGCCGTGGACCTTTCCCTGCACAAAGACCCCTGTTGTGTCCATGGCGACTCCAAAGACCACGGTTTTTTTGCCTTTCAGCGCATCCTTGAAGCGGTCCACATATTCCTGCACAGAGGGTAATACATGGTGGTTGTAGATACCGGAACCCAGGATGACAATATCTGCATCCGCCGGGTCCGGCATGGATTCAGCCTTATCCACAAAACAATCGCCGCCCAGTCTTTCCGCCAGCCATTTTCCGATTTCAAGGGTGGAACCGTATTTACTCGCACATACGATTAAAGTTTTCATGATTGTCCTCCAATATAACAAAACTTGCCGGGTTTAAAGTGCCATGGAACCCGGCCGTGCATCTTCCTGATGATAGTGTCGGAAGTAGTCAATAAGGGCCTGTGCCAGGTTGACATTCCAGAACTCCCCAGCCACTGTGAGCTCAATCCACCCGTCCCCCGGACTCCGTATCAGGCCCGCATGCTCCCATTGCTCAAGGAGTGGGGAAAAGACTGCCTCTAAGTCAAAACCGTATTTTTCTCCAAGGGCAGTGAGATTCACTCTGCCATTTTCCATCTGTCCAACAAGGTTTCTAAAAAGAGGGGAGTGAACAGGCAGGAGAATAGCCCTGGCCACTGGTTTTTCCCCTGCGTTGACACGCTTGTAGTAGGTTTTTAGATTCCCCTCCTGGAAGAAATAGTGGCCGTGAAGACGTCCTCCTGCACCGCAGCCCAGGGGGATGCAGGTGGCCCCGTAGCGGATAAAGATATTGTAACGGTTGCGTTCCCTGGGAGTACGGCCCCAATGGGACATGGAAAGGCGTCTGAAACGAGCCGCGGTCATCATCTCCCTGCCCTTTAAAAACATCTCGGCCTGGGCAGGGATGTCCGCAGGGGGTAGGAGCTTACCCTGATTTACAGCCCGGCTCAAAAGGCTGCCCTTAAATACGTTCAACTGGTATAGATCTGCGCCATCCAGCTTTGTCTCTTCGATTAGTGTTCTCAAGTCATCTTCCCAGACAGCCATGGTCTGGCCTGGAAGCCCGTAGATGAGGTCAATAATTACGGCCCCATTGTCCAGGTCAGTCAAGGTGGTGAGCATTTTTAGGACCTCAGCCCTGTCCGATATACGTCCAACGTCCTGCCGGACTTTGGTATTAAAGCTCTGGATACCGATGGAAAAACGGTTTGCACCTCCGGCCATGCAGGCCTGCATCTTGTCCTGCCCGAAGTCGGTCACCCTGCCTTCCACAGTGATTTCGCAGTCATCGGCTAGTGGGAACAGGCGGCAAACAGCCTCGATCAGCCGTTTGAGATCTTCTGCATCCAATGCCGTAGGTGTCCCACCTCCCAGGTAGACTGCATGTATGGGGTAGCTGACCACGGCCGGAAGACTTGAGACCTGTTCTATCTCTTTGAGAAGTGCATCAGTGTAACGGGCGCTGTCGCCCCGGCGCAAGGTATACATGAAGAAGCCGCAATAGAGACACTGGCTTTGGCAGAAGGGGATGTGGATATAGACTGTCCTTCGAGGCGAACCGTCAGGCTTATTACAAAGTGCCTGCCAGGTATGCAAGGCCTCTTCAGCAGGGAGCGGTTGTCCTCCAGCCCCGGCATGAACTGCGATCTTGCGATCAAAGGCGTACTTCAGTGGGTCCACCCCTTCTCTGGCAAAGAATTTGTTCCGTTTTCCCATGAGATTTCTTTTGGCGTCTTTAAGAAGCTCAGGGGTGATGATCTTCCGCCCCAGGGACCGGGCGTATGCCTCTATTCCCTTTTTGGCCATGGGCCTCACAAAAGGCGGTACTGCCTCAAAGGCCTTCTTTGCGTCTTCTGTCCATTTCATAGATCCTGTTCCCTACAAGTTCCTTTTCGGGTTAATTAATAAAAATGAATAAGGATGATATGGTTCTGGATTAACTTATATGATTTTGTAATATTTGTAATAGTCGAACGTAGACTTATGGAAAAAATAAAATAGTCCGTTTGATCTGGGGATTCTCCGGGTTTAAATCATTTAAGTTTTATCCACAAACAGTCCGATAACTTAAAAAGACAGATAAGACATTATTTTCACGTTGCAAGGGAAAATGTGTGACGAAACCGAAAGAGGCGGTCTGTTGAAATCCAGTAATTTCCGGTTAGGTTCTTGCATGTAACCGTTTTCTTTTTCTTCGTTTTT
>CAZYEJ010000057.1:0-10517 GCA_964646435.1 uncultured Thermodesulfobacteriaceae bacterium | reverse complement strand
GCAGTGCTATGTGACTGAAGGAGTGACGCAGTCAGGCAGGTAAAAGGACGAGCAAGATGCGTCAGTTGTTGCTTGACAGGACACTAGCCCCGTGAGGCCTCAATAGCCACTGCCAGTTCCTCTCTACTGACATCATCTGTGATGAGAATTTGACCTATCCCGCGACTCAGGACAAAGTGAGGTCTCCCTGACTTTGCTTTTTTATCATGCCGGAGGAGATCCATCAGCTCTTCTGCAGAGAGGTTCGCCGGAATCGCCTTGGGAAGATTTAACCTGTCCAGAAGCCTGCACAGCCTCTCAAGATCCCCCTCGGGCATCAAACCCTTTGCTACAGAGATCCTTGAAACCACCACCATACCCATGGAAACCGCTTCTCCGTGAGGGATCTGGTAGTGTGCTGCGGCCTCCACCGCATGGCCCACAGTGTGACCAAAATTAAGGATACGTCTCAGATCTCCTTCGCGTTCATCAGCAGACACCACATCAGCCTTTATGGAACAAGAGCTAAAGACTATGTGAGCTGTGGCATGTGGCTCAAGATTTATTACATCCCACCACTTCTCCTCCAGGAAATCAAACAGTTCCGGGTTTTGGATCATTCCATACTTCACTACTTCGGCAAGACCATTTCTGATCTCAGCCTTGGGCAAAGTACTCAACACCCCTATGTCCGCATAGACTCTTCCAGGCTGATAAAAGGTCCCGAGGAGATTTTTCCCTTCAGGCAGGTCAACCCCTGTCTTTCCTCCTACTGAGCTATCTACCTGGGCAAGGAGTGTAGTAGGAATCTGCACAAGCGGGACACCCCTCATATAGATTGAGGCAAGAAACCCTGCTACATCACCAACCACTCCGCCGCCCAGAGCCAGTATGGCAGTCTGCCTATCGGCACCCAGGTCTATCATTCTGCGGGCGAGATCCACTACGGTATCCATATTTTTTGATTCCTCGCCTGCTGTAAAGGACAACAACTCAACATTGACTCCACCTTGTTCCAGCAACTTGATGAGATCCGCCCCAAGGTAGTCCTCTACATTTGAATCCGTGATAATCAGGTATCGCTGAGCTGGCAAATTTGACTTGAGATCCTCTCCCAGCTCTGTCAAAAGCCCTGGACCTATGAGAATATCATAGGTATTGGCTCCCAAAGGTACTGTTACAGTGTGCCAGACATGTTGAATATTCTCAGAATGCTCAGAGCATGAGGCAAAATCGTTATCTGTATCCATAGAGACTGCTCCTTTCCGAATTTATATGCCAAATCCTAATCCCCGACAGCTTTAAGGACTTCCTCCTTATGGGATTTCGCCACTCTATTGGCAAGATTTTTTAGGCTGCTTTTTACCTTATCCGGCGCCGGCAAATCCGGCACCTTGGGTAGTAACTTTTCAAGGTCACCAACAGGGGCCAATTCAAGACGGGATGATAGATCTTCTGCTCTACCTGCCGGCAGATTCTCACCTAACACACCGGCAAGATCATCCCTTCTATCTAAGGTATTTAAAAAATTCATGATTTCCTCAAGGACGAATTTTTCTTTAAACTGACGAATTTCCTCGTCTATAACCCGGGCCTCATCCAGTACCTCATCCAGCTTTCCCCTGTATTCAAGAGTGTCCAGGTAAAGCCTTTCATAACTGTCTAAAAGCAGATTGGCAAATTTAGCATGAGCCAACCAGCCACGGAGTTCCATGTTCTTAAGAAGCCGCTCCATGATCGTGCCCGACTCCACTGTATACTGATCGAAAAAGGGGCGGCCTTCCCAGCCCATAAGCCTCAGAAATTCGTCAATCAGGTTCAAATCCTGCAAAAGGACATATATCATGGCTATGTCCTTACCTACCTTTTGTTCGTATAGGAAGCAAAGATCAGGGATTATGGCCTCAAGGGCCTGCCTGTCTTCCTCTATGGTTTTTCTATAGCCGAAGTACTTTTCTGCTATTTCCCTCTTTATCTGATATGTTAACGCCTTTCCGATATCTTGTTCCATAGCCTCTATTGTCTCTCCCTAATACATGAGATTTGTTCTACCGGTTGTTATTTTAAAAATCCCATGCTACACGATACCTGCCTTTTCATAGCAAAACACAGATTGTACTTGGTGTCGTGTAATATGCAAAAATCCAGAGTGACCATAAAAATGGGTAGGATCTGATGGTTAAAAAAATAATACATAGTTTTTCATTTGCCACTGCTTTAGCTCTTTTTGTGTGCGTGTGCCTGTCTGGTTGCGCTGGAAAACCAAAAAAGCCACTGAGTGTACAACCCGGTCCCAAAATCGCAGTTGGAGATATATTGGATGCCATAAGCTTACAGGCAAATCAGCTTTCCAGCCTTAAGGCCAGGGTCAAATTAAAGCTCACGATCCATGATCAAACTCAGCCTGTAATCAAAGGCCAACTTATGTGGACAAGGACGCATGAAGGGGAACTTGCCAGGGTAACAGGCCAGGGTCCCTTTGGCATAACTGTCTTTGATTGTCTGGTTACGAAAAAAGATTTTTATCTCTTCATACCATCGCATAACGCAGTATATATTACCGGTATTAATGACAAGCTTGGAAATGGCAAGGAGATGGCGTCCCTTATTAACGAGGCATCCTGGCTATTAAATCCATGGAGGGTGGTTGAAACGCAAAATGTTGAAGTTGTTCCATGTAAGACGGAAAAAGACTTTAAAGATTATGAAAAACCAGTTTGTATTAGCTTTGCCCATCAAGGGAGGCCTGGATGGGCAAAATTCGACAGACAAACACTGTCGCCGATCTCTTTAGAGAATCCCGAACTCAAAGTTTTGTACGATGACCCCGTATTGCTGGGAGATTGCGCCCCTTATCCGAGCAAAATCCGGATTAAACTCAAGGAACTGGATCTGGAAATGAGAATCACCCTCAAAGACATCCAACCAGGTTCATTAACACAGGAAGACCCGGTATTTGACCCGACACCATACTTCAATCAACCCCTGCGACCCCTCATGCTACTGCTGGACCCACTCCGTTATAAAATATATTAGCACTACAACGGCAGTAAGTTCTCAATAAGTCTGGGTAAAAGTTACTGGATTCCGGCTTTCTCCGGAATGACAGGCACTTAGACCGAATCGTCATTCCGGAGAAAGCCGGAATCCAGTGGAATGTCGTAAAATATGATTTGCCCAGATTTATTGAGAACTTACCAACGACATTTTGCTCAGCAGGCCGTCTCTTCGACCTTCCTCTTTTGATGTGACTGATAAGCAAGGTGATTCCTGTACTGAATCCATCGCACCATTTCCAGCGTTTTATCCACGTCGAAAGTCCTCCTTTAATCTGGTAACATGCTCTCTTCCTTCAAAATTTGAGGGAAAGTGTACCAGATTGCGCGTGCTAGCTAAAGAAGAAAATTAGTAAAATGCCATTGTAGGGTTAACTTAGGTTTTATCAATCCCACCGGCCACTGATTGAGGTTCCACAGAACTTGCATTTTCCTTGTTCCACATGGTTTTCCAGCAGCGTATAGCCCCTTCTTTGAATCACCGTATGCTTGCAACCAGGGCAAACAGTCTTATCACACCCACCGGGCACATTGCCGATGTAAACGTAATGAAGCCCTTGCTTCAAAGCCACTTCTTTGGCTTGTTCCAAGACCTCTACAGGAGTAGGTGGCAGATGGACAAGCTTATACTGTGGGTAAAACCGCGAGAAATGAAGGGGATATCCAGGTCCGAGGTTATCCACAATCCACCCGCACATCTTTTTGATCATTTCCATGTCGTCGGTGTAGGTTGGAATAACCAGGTTGATAATCTCCATCCAGATGCCTCGCCGGTGCAGGGTCTTGAAGGTCTCAAGGACCGGTTCAAGGTGCCCCCCGTTCAGATCCCGGTAGATCTTGTCTGAAAAACTCTTCAGATTGACACTGGCTGCGTCGATCACATCACACAGCCTGTTCAGGGCTGCCTGGTTAATATATGCAGCGCTCACCCAGATATTCTTTATTCCGGCTTCTTTTGCCTTTGCCGAAATATCGACCATATATTCATAAAAAGTTGTGGCCTCGGAATATGTGTAGGCAATACTCTTGCATTTGTATTGCGAGGCCCCCAGGACGACCTCCTCAGGGGGCAGGTTGTAATTGCGGGTCTTGTCCGGACTGGTTTGAGATATCTCCCAGTTCTGGCAGTTCAGGCAACGAAAATTGCATCCGGCTACTGCGAGAGAAAATGCCTTGCTCCCTGGATAGAAATGCAGAAGCGGTTTTTTTTCAACCGGATCAACATGTACCACGCAAGGGTTACCATAAGAGATGGAAAAGAGTTTTCCCTCGATGTTGACTTTTGTGCGACACCTTCCGCGGTTGCCGGGCAAAATCACACATTCATGGGGGCATGTGCTGCACTGAACAGTGCCATTGGCGAGCTGTTTATAGAAATATGCTTCTTTTACATGGGGATCTGTTGAAGAAAAATGGTCTTTGGCCCATGCAGACTCCCAAGGAAATATTAAAGTACCACAGGTTGCACAAAAGGTTGTCTTTATGAAATGTCTGCGGGTTGTTTTCATTTCCTCTGCCATACATTTAGCCCAAGACTAAGCCCTTTGATTATCAGCACTGAGGCCATAACACCTATGATTCCTATTTTGGGGAGAAATAGCAGTCCTGTCAATATTGTACCACAGGCTGCACCCGCAAGGTCCGCCATATAAAGGCGTCCTGTAATCTCCGCACCGGTGCCCTGGGCCATGCGAGATACAGCGGAAAATTGACACCCGGCTGCAGAGGCCACAAGAAAGATCAGAGATGGAATCACCATATACTGCATTGCAAATAAAGAAATCTGGCTTTTTACACCAACCCCGGCAAGGGTCGCCACACAGGCCAGTGCAGCCAGTGCAATAAGGGCCGAGTCAGTAGCAAGCACTTGCCAATGAGTGTCCTTTTTTAATCTTCCGGATACAAAGGCACCCAGGGCGGACCCTATCATAAAAAGGGTTATAAAGATACAGATTCGCAGGTACACATAGCCGTATATGACCTGAAACAGGAGGAGAAGGGACAATTCAAATGCCATGCCTGCATATCCGGAGGTCATAATAGTGAAACGGAGCAGATCTCTGCGACATACAAGTACCGCAAATGCCAGGATCGACACAAACATGATGTATTGAAGCGTCTTTGGGCTTTCGGACTTCTTCATCCACATGTCCAGAAGGTGCCCGAAGGCAGAAGGAGAGAGGTCCCTGTTCGGTGAGACTTTTTTTTCAGTAAGAAGATGCTTGAGAATGTCCAAACGGAATGGATCCGTCATGCTAGGCAGTTCATAATCTACGAGACGTTTTGTCACGATCTTGCGCCTGGCCAGCATCCCTGCAATGTCGATCGTCAAAGGTGCATCAGAAGCCAGGTAATAATGGGTGATTCCGGGAAAGACCAGAATATTCTTGAATGTAGTTTTCAGGGCAGCATAGACTGAACGATTCACAGCCAGGCCCTTTTCTTCAAGATAATTTTCAGCACCCACAAGGGTGAACGCAAGTACCCCGTGATCTGTGAGAATCGATTTTGCCTCACGAAAGAATTCCTGGCTGTAGAAACGGTTGAGCTGCGCATTCTCCGGGTCCGGAAGGTCTATAATAATAGCATCGTATTTTGTTTCTGCCTGCTTTACAAAGAGGCGTCCATCACCAACATGTACCTGGACAAAGGGATAGGAAAGATCCTTGTCAATCAGCTTATCCAGGTCAAGAATAGCAGGATCGAGCTCGACATAATCTATGTGCTTCGGTTTGTGTTTGGCAATCTCCTCAATGGTTCCAAAGATCCCCCCTGCGATCAAAAGGACATTGGCCCCTTGTTCAAGCTGACAGAGCGGAAGATGGGCCACAGATTCTATATCAAGGTCGCCGGTTGAATACAGAGGGATTGCGTCCTGCAAGACATTGAGCTGCTCGCCGGTCTTTGAGATCGTAAGCTGCGCAAAGGGTGTATTCTTATGCACGATCAATTCTTGACCGGGGAAGCGGAACGAAAGCGTGGACAGATCAAGCGGCCTGGCTGCTACCATGCCGAGCCCCAGAAATACCAGTACTGGAAGGCCTGCGTATGAGGTCATTATGGCACCGGCAAGCAGGTTCAGCAACCCAAGGACTACCAGGCTATCCCAGTGGGAAAGGGTGTAAACAAGGACAAGGCTGAACAGGAGCCCACCGGTAATATCTCCCAGGGTGTCGGCAATATAGACCCTGCTAGTAGTATCCTTACCCTTGAGCAGTGCCCCTGCTATGGGTAACATCCCGCCTGCGACGAGACAGTAAGGGATAAGAATCAAGGTACTTGAGAAAATGGCCGAAGTAAGGCCAAGCATTTCGCCCCGTACCCAGAGGAGCGGGAGGGCTCGTACAGCCGCAATCTGGAAAAAAGGTAACACTCCAACCAGGATATGACCTGCAAAAAGCGCCCTTTCCGGCCTTGCCCTTTTGGCTACGGGCACGCCAAGTGCACTGCCAAGACCTGTAAACAGGAGCCATACCCCAAGCACGAGGCCTATGACCAACTCATTGCCTCCAAAGGTGGACATGACCTCCCGGATTATTATAAGCTGAACTGATACGGAAGAAGTCCCCAAGGCGATGAGGCAGACCCAGAACTTTTTCTTGCTGGAAGAGCCTTTGTATCCTGTAATCATTTAACTAATAGCTAACCGCTCAATTTAAGTTATGATTACACCGCAAAAAGTCCGAAGCATGATTTCGCTCAAAAAGCCCGAGATGCAAGGCGCGAAATTTTTCAGGCATGAGACGTACTTATTGTACGTCGCATGGGCTGGAAAATTGAAGCAACGCCGCAGATTGGGTTTTTTCAGCGGAATCAGTTACAGCTTTTTTGCCTCAGACCAAGCCCTATCCATTTCTTCAATAGAGCATTTGGCGAGTTCATTTCCCCGTGATCTGATGATGTCCTCCATGATATGAAAACGTGTTACAAACCTGCTATTGGTTTTTTGAAGTGCATCTTCCGGGTTGATTTCCAGCAAACGGGCCATGTTGACCACGGTGAACAGGAGATCTCCTATTTCATGCTCAATATTTTCTTTGGATTTGGTCTTAACAGCCTCTCTGAGTTCCTGTTCTTCTTCTTCTATTTTTTCCCAGACATCCTCTGCCTTGATCCAGTCAAAGCTCACCCTGGAGGCCCTTTCTCCGACTCGAAAGGCCCTTTGAAGCGCGGGCAATGATTTGGGCAGGTGTCCCAGGACACTGTGTTTTTCTCCCTTTTTTTCGTCCTCTTTGGCCTTTATTGCCTGCCAGTTGGCTGCGACTTCTTCTATGCTGTTGACCTTCACATCCCCGAATATGTGGGGATGGCGTCTGATCATCTTTTGGCCTATGCTTGCAAAGGCCTGATCAAGAAAAGACATATCAGCCTTTTCGTACATGTTCGAGAGCAGAAGCATCATGAAAAAGAGGTCGCCCAATTCCTCTGCTACTGGCTTCGGGTCTTTCTCGTCAATAGCCTCTGACAGCTCATAGGCCTCCTCCAGGATATATTTTTTCACAGAAGAAGGGGTCTGTTCCCTGTCCCATGGACACCCATCAGGTGCCCTGAGGCGAGCCACAATCGACCTAAGTTCTGAAAACGTCTTTTCTGTGTTCGAAGGATTTATCTTGTTCGCCATGGAATACTCCGACAATCAACAGGTTCACAGGTTCAGGCCTGCCTGCCATCGCGAGCCTGTGCTCGCTCAGGCGAGGTGGACTAAGCATTAATATCCCCAAGTCGTTCTATTCTCAAGCCTTTTCCACCAGAACTTTGGTGGAATATCCCCGCTCAAAAAGGCAAGGGGACCGTGGCAGGCAATGCATCCGGCCTTGACACCGGAGACCTTCTCAAGTTTCAGGGCGTGGGGAAGGGCCAGTTTGAAGTATTCAACCTGATCCCATCTCTATACAGCTAAAAGGCCAGATCGGTTTTCCACACCTCCCAGACCTTACCCACCAGATCAGGGCCTGGTTTGAGAGTGAGCCTCCCGGGCTGCCAACCCGATGGGGTGGCCTCTGTACCCTTTGTCTTTCTGACCAGTTGAAATGCCTGTATCTGTCGAAGCAACTCGCTCACATTGCGGCCCACTGGCGGGATCAGTATCTCAATGGCCTGAATGACACCGTCCGGGTCAATTATAAACCGACCGCGGACGTCAACGCCACTGCCCTCGTCATAGACACCGTAGATCGAACCTATCTTGCCCGCGCCGTCAGACACCATAGGAAAGGGGATACCCCCATCGACCATTCTGGAAAGTTCTTCCTCTTGCCAGACCTTATGGACAAACTGACTGTCCACGCTGACTGCCAGGACCTCCACGTCCAACTTCTGCAATTCATTATATTTGGTGGCAACTGCCGCCAATTCAGTCGGTCAAACAAAAGTGAAATCTCCAGGATAAAAGCATAGCACGACCCATTTCCCCATATAATCTGAGAGCTTCACCTGCTTAAATTTGCCTTTATGAAATGCCGGGGCCTGAAAATCAGGGGCTTTTTTTCCTATCTTTGCTACTGCCATGACTACCTCCTTTGCCTTTTCTTCCTCTTGTTCAATAACCTCATCCTTTGCAGGCTCGCCAACCACTGCACCGGTTGGTTTGCCGCAACCAATCTCCATCTCTTTCATGAAATCACCTCCGCCTGTCTGGTAGTTTTTTATTTTTGCAACCAGTCCTTGAGTTCTGCTCCTTGATATTCTTCTTGTTGGACCGTGAGGTCCAGGTTGATGACAAGGCCTGAATGCTTCCTGACTTCGCTGTCTTCCCTCAGTTTCAGGTGGCGCTCACGGGCTGTACTGACGTCCTCCAATGCCCTCTTCAGGGCCAGCCCGATGGCATTACTCCTGTCTATCTCGCCAGGTTTTAATTTTGGGGCAATACCATCTTCTGCAATATCTTCAGCAAAGTGCGCAAGGTGTTTCATCTTTTCCATGGCCTGATCCATGATCTTCCAGCCCATGATTTCATCATTTTGGAAGACCCAGGAAGTGCGGAGATGTTGCAGCATCTCCGTATACTTGCTTGTGACCTCTGCCTGTAACTTATCCAGCAGCTCTTCGGGCAACTCACTCTCTCCCCCAGGGAGGCTCGCTGCCTCTTCAGGGCTCAACTTGTCCAGTTTCCTTTGAAATTTTCTTGCGTGGATGGCCGATTCCCATGCCTCTCTCTCAAATACCCGCCTGATATGGGGGTCATCCACCTTTTCCGCTTCTCCGCCATAATGGGGGATCAATTTTTCCTCATACTCAATGTAAGACCTAAGTATGGTTGCCCGGCTGGTTGGATCATAGGGATAGGGAGCCGGTGTGAAATTGGGCTCGCCTCCCAATTTGCCTATTATCATCCCCAACCAGTGGAAATGCCACATCTCCTCCCTGGAGATGGAAACCAGGCTCGCACCCAGAGGTGTATCTTCTCCTTCCATATAGCCGTGAACTAGATAGCGTATGATGGCCGCATGCTCATCGGCAAGATCCCTGTTCAACCTGTCAATTAATGCCTGTTTCTCCATGGGTAATTTCTCTTTTTTCTCCTTCTCTCAATGGACGTATAGCTTTTTTCCCAACCATGCCTTGATTTCGTCATTTATGGTCCAGACACCCTTGATGCCATCAGCCGATTCCAGAAAGTGATTCTTCAACTTATCCGGCATATTGATTGTAGCCAGTTCAACAGCCTCTTCTGAGTTTCGCCGGATGAAAAAAATCTTTGGAGGGTCCTCCCATGTGTTCACTACAAAATAATGGGATACGTCGTCTTTTAATTTTATCAGGCTTTTTCCGTGAGTCCAGCTATTTTCCCATTCCAGATACAGGGTAACTGCCTCTTCAGGTGTCATGTTCCAGTCTATCACGCTGATGATTCCTTATTTTTTCGAACTTCATCCAGTCCCATCATGGCAAATTCCCTCCTTTTGCATTTGACGAGATCAATGGTCCTCTCATCACATCGTTTCATTCCTATGTAATCCTGAATCTCAAGATCTGTACCAAGATCAGACCGGGCAGGCAAAGAGGCCTGAAACATCTTTGATATCAAGTAGTTACTAATAAAGATATCATCAATGGCACCGGCCTTTTGATCGAGAGAGCCCTGTTCTGCCCCTATAGCATTTAATGCCGGGAAGATAAATCCCAGTCCTGTACCGCCAAAAATTCTTATGGCTATGGCCAACCCCACAGCAAGCCCTGGAAATAGGCCCTTGCTGATTCCGATACTCTTTGCATAAAGAGAAAAATAATTAAGCACGGTGGCCTAGGCATCAGCAAACAGGATCATGGTCACCAGGATAAAGAAGAAGGAATGATTTTTTAAGATCTCTATGTAGCTGGTCTTAGTACCATTCTCTACTGAAATCCTTTCCCATTTTTCAGTAAAAACAAGGAGGCTAAAGGCCAGAAAGGTTGTGGCTACTCCGCCGTGAAAGATGACCGGATGCCCAAAGGCAAGGGTGCTACAGCAATGTACGCCTGAAGGAGGCTGGAGGCAAAAGC
>CAZYEJ010000056.1:0-10612 GCA_964646435.1 uncultured Thermodesulfobacteriaceae bacterium | reverse complement strand
GAATGACAGGCGCTCACACCCGATCGTCATTCCCGCGAAGGCGGGAATCCAGTGACTGTTACCCTGACTTATTGAGAAGTTACTTAGAAATTAGGTAACTCATCTACATTTTTGTGTTTTTCCCAATTTCAAATTTCAAATTTCACTGCCAAAACACAAGATCAACAAGGTGTAAACTATTTTTGACTTGTCGTGAAAGATGCCTATGTTTCACATAGATATAGAAAAACAAAACGAACTCACACAAAAACAGATCTCTGAGCTACAGACCATGTGGAACAGATGTGCCACGCGCATTATCCTTTCCACTACCCTTGCAAAAAGCGGTCATCCGGGTGGCTCTCTTTCTTCCCTGCACACCCTGCTTGTCCTTTACGGCATAATCAAACATCGTCCGTCAGAACCCCGCTGGCCGGACCGTGATCGCGTAGTCGTGAGCATCGGGCATATCTCTCCGTGCGTATACAGCGTACTCGCTGAATTTGGTTATTTCTCAGAGGAAGATTTCCTTACCGAGTTTCGTCGTGCCGGTTCACCCTGTGCCGGCCACGTAGAACAAACCATGCCGGGAATTGAGTGGAATACCGGAAATCTTGGCCAGGGACTTTCAGTAGGTACAGGCATATGTCTTGCCCAAAATCTCCTTGGTCGACCGGGCAAAACAATCGTCCTCATGGGCGACGGAGAACAGCAGAAGGGACAGATAGCTGAAGCCAGACGTTTTGCAACAAAATTCGGGCAAGGAAACCTGATCGGTGTAGTCGACAGAAATCACCTCCAGATTGGAGGTCTCACTGAAGATGTCATGCCGGTCCATGTAAGGGATGAATACACTGCCGCAGGCTGGAATGTATTGTATGTACCGGATGGCCATGATTTCCAGACCATATTCCATGCACTGAAAAGGGCATGGGTACATGACGGCCTTGTGCCCAGCCGTCCCACGGTTATGGTCATGCGTACCATCATGGGAAAAGGCATCTCTTTTATGGAAGACAAGGCAAAGTATCATGGGTCTCCGCTGCCAAAAGATGATGCCAAGGCGGCTTTGAGAGAACTGGGACAAGATCAGGACCTACTTGAGCTGTGGTCAAAAAACAGGGCTGAACACAAAATAAAGGGACCCGGCAAAATACCAGAGATAGATTTCCCATCTATTGACCCTGGAGAACCCATTGTTTACGGCGTTGAGACCAAAACAGACTGCCGCTCTGCATACGGCGCAGCATTAAAGGATCTGGCTCAAAAAAACAATGTTCAGGATTCCGCCCCAAAAATTGTAGGATTTAGCTGTGATCTGGAAGGATCAGTAAAAATGCAGGGGTTTCACCATGTTTCCCCCACTGCCTTCATAGAGGCAGGCATACAAGAACACCACACAGCTACCTGCGCCGGAGCAGTGAGCAGAGAGGGATTAGTTACCTTTTTCAGCACCTTTGGGGTCTTTACCGCGGCAGAGACTTACAACCAGCACCGTTTAAATGACCTCAATGAAACCCACCTCAAAATTGTGTCTACTCACGTAGGATTGGACGTTGGAGAAGATGGCCCGACCCATCAAAGTATCGACTATGTGGGACTTTTCAACAACCTCTTTGGCTTCTCCATATTTATGCCGGCAGATCCAAATCAAACTGACAGGATAGTCCGTTATCTGGCCACCAATCCGGGCAATGTCTTTGTGGGTATGGGAAGGTCCAAGTTGTCAATTATTACCACAGAGGATGGAAAGCCGTTTTTCGATGTAGACTATGTGTTTCGGCCAGGGCAGGCAGACTGGTTGAGACAGGGGGATAGGGCCACTTTTCTCACCTATGGCTCAGCCACATCCCATGTTCTCGAAGCATGGTCAATTCTTGACTCGGAGGGCCTGTCAACAGGTGTGCTCAATATGGCCTCACTCAAGCCAATAGACAGAGAAGCAATACTTGAGGCTGCCAAGAAAGGACCCCTCGTGACAGTTGAAGACCATGTAGCCCATACAGGCATGGGGGCCATGGTGGCACAGGTACTTATAGCGGCAGGCGCACACCAGCAACTCCTCACTCTGGGAGTGACACACTATGGTTCTTCAGGCAAGCCGGATGACCTGTATCGCGTTCAGGGCCTTGATGCTGAAAACCTTGCCAAAAACATGAGGGATCTCTTAAGTTAAATAATGTCTGAACGAAAAGGCCGTTCAGACACAATTTTGAATTCTAAATTTTGAATTTTGAATTAAAAAAGGAAATAATCCTAACATGTTAATGCTTCCAGACGTAACTTCTCAATAAGTCTGGGTAAGATGTCTGGATTCCGGCTTTCGCCGGAATGACGTTTGGATGTAACTGCCCGTCATTCCGCCGCGTCACCCCGGTGAAAACCGGGGAGGAATCCAGTGGATAGTCGCAAAATGTGATTTGCCCGGATTTATTGAGAAGTTACAAAACCATCCTTTACCTAAAAAATGTTACTTTTTTGTATTTCACCCACTTCACAGTAATCCATGTATTCATGACCACCGGCATAGCCGGTGGCTTGCATATAGAAAATCCTTAACATATTGAATGATCCGGTCGATAAAGGCTTTAGAGCCTTAAGTTCAGGAATCTCAGTTGAGAGTTTGTGAGTCTTTGAATAGAAAAGGCATTTGGCCAAAAATAATTAAATATGGCGCTAATAAATTTCAGCAAAAGGGAAATATATTGCAAGATAGTCTACTACGGTCCCGGACGATCCGGAAAGACTACTAATTTGCTCTACATATATAATGCCATAAGTAATCAAGCTCGGGGCAAAATGCTGACTATTGAGACAAAAGGAGAGAGGACGCTTTTTTTTGACCTTCTTCCTTTATATCTGGGGAAAATAAATGGCTTTGATATAAGAATCCAGCTTTACACCGTACCCGGTCAGGCAATTTATAAAGCGACCAGGAAACTGGTTCTTAAGGGTGTGGATGGTCTGGTTTTTGTTGCCGACTATCTTAAGATACGTCGTGAAAAAAACATAGAAAGCTTCCAAGATCTGCACCGCAATCTCCTTGAACACAATCTAACTCTGAAAGAAATTCCGATTATTCTTCAATTCAACAAATATGATCTGGTGCCGACATCCATACCCACACTGACTAAAGAAGAGCTTGAAATAGATCTGAACAGAGAACTTAAGACTAAAATTTTTGAAACAGCAGCCATTAAAGGCATAGGGGTCTTTGAAACCCTGAAAGAAATAAGCAAAAGGACCGTCCACTATGTGGCAACAAAGCATCTTTTAACGTAAGCGTTCACAGGGCACCACATCTGCTTTGTTGCCGGGCACTTGAAGTACAGGGAGTACGTCTGCGTATCCGTATGCCTCGCATCTGCAACACCCTGTAAACGCTTACAAATACTCAAGGAGAACAACCATGGATCAGACACAAAAAATTCCTGATCCCGAAAATTTCACTAAAAATATAGAAAGTACTATTGACGAACTATTTAGTGCATCACGACAGATAGAAATAGACCCTTTAACTAGTGAAGTTAGAGAATTATCGCAAGACAAAACAGATCAGAGGCCGTCTGAACAGATAGAAATTACCACTGACGAAAAGATATTGGAATTAGATTCAGGGCTGGAGCTTGAATCAGCCATAGACATGAAAGTGCCTGAAGTTGCCCACGAAGTATCCGAGGAGCCGGTTTCAGAACGCCTTGTTGAGAATGTTAATGATCTTGAGCCGAATTTTCCTGAACACCCGGTGCTCGTAAATGCAGTCGAATCCCATATCAAAATCCTTAATGACTGTATAAGTTACATTTTACCAGTTGAAAAGCTCCTTGCTCAGACTCCGGGGATGGAAAAGCTACATCATTTTCAGCAAAATATTAAAAACATGCTTGAAGAACAAAAAAAAATATTGGAAAAGGCCTTAACCGGCGTTTACGAGCCATCTGACAAATGAATAATCTAAATTCGACTTCGGACAATTTAATTAAAACCAGGTTGGCAGAAGCTGATTTTTACCGTAATCAAGGTCTTGATGAAGAAGCTCGTCGTATTTATTTAGAGCTTCTGAAACTGACAGGTGATAAGTCCCATCCCTTCCATACTGAAGTAGAATCCCGCCTGGAAGGACTTCAGGTCGATGGCATGGAAACAGTTCCGTCAGTAAAAACGGATTCCGCCACCAGCCCTGAAGACTTTAAAGAATATCAGGACAATAAATTCAACAGTTGTATAGGCCTGATGGATGTGGGCTGTTATTCAGAGGCCATAGAAGAGCTTAAATCCTTACTTGAAGAAGGATACAGGCCGGGAATAATTCGAGCGAAAATCGGAGAATCATACCGACGGATGGATATGCCTTTTGAGGCCCTTGAACATTTACAGGAGGCGCTTGAGGACACACAACTGTCAAAGGATGAACGGCTGGATGTACTATATCAACTGGCATTTACCCATGAACGAACCGGTGCGGTGCCCAAAGCCATTGAGGCCCTGGAACAAATCATCCGTCTTGATCCCGCCTTTAGAAACGCCAAACAGAGGCTTGAGGAACTTTCCCAAACAGCTCAGAAATATGGCCGGTTCTATTATCTGGTTCGTAATCAGCTCCTCTCTGAAGAACAACTCAACAGGACCAAAAAACTGGCGAAACAGGGGAAAAAATCCATAGAAAATATCCTGCTAAGCCAACTTGGCATAGACAAAACAGAGCTTGGCCGCTCCCTCAGCGAATACTATCGATGCCCCTTTGTGGAATTTGACGAACTGGAAGTGGGAACCACACCGGCTTGCATACTCGGTATCAAAGAACACTTTTTCAGGACCAATTCCTGCGCCCCGATTCGCGAAAAATCAGGGGCCCTTATAGTTGCACTGGATAACCCCCATGACTTAACGAAAATAGACAATATAAGAAGGGTCCTTAAGGCCAAAAAAATTCAATTTGTAGTTTCCCTAAAGGAAGATATCAACAGATTCATAGACTATTTCTATGGTAAATATTTCTCAGGAGGATCTGATGATGACGTGTTTGAGCAACTGGAAGTGGTTGATGAGGATACGGAATTAGAGGAAGAGGATAATGGCTTAGCATCAGATGCTGATAACGTAGTAGTACAGATAACCAACAAAACTATAGAGGATGCCTTTCAGCGCCGGGTCTCTGATATTCACATTGAATCCTTGACAGGCAAACGGGGAGCCCTGGTCCGTTTCAGGATCGATGGCGATTGCATACGTTATCAGACCGTTCCGTATAACTACAGGCGGGCCATGATTTCCAGAATCAAGATTATGTCCAACCTTGACATTGCCGAGAAACGCCTGCCTCAAGACGGAAAAATAAAGTTCAAGACTCGCTCCGGTAAAACCCTGGAATTACGTGTAGCCACACTTCCCACAACTGAAGGCAACGAAGATATCGTACTCAGGCTACTGACCTCTTCCGAGGCCATGCCGCTTGATCGTATAGGACTCCTTGATCAAAACCTGGAGCAAATTAAACAGCTTTTGCAATTGCCTTATGGGCTGATATTGGCAGTTGGTCCTACCGGATCAGGAAAAACAACTACCCTGCATGCTGCACTTGGCTATATAAATCGGCCTGAGAAAAAAATCTGGACAGCGGAAGATCCTGTAGAAATCATGCAGGATGGATTGCGCCAGGTGCAGGTGAAACCCCATATTGGCCTGACTTTTGCCCGGGTCCTCAGGGCCTTTTTAAGGGCAGACCCGGATGTGATAATGATCGGCGAAACCCGAGACGAAGAAACTGCCACAACCGCAATAGAAGCATCCCTGACAGGTCACCTGGTCTTTTCAACCCTCCATACCAATTCCGCCCCTGAGACAGTTACAAGGCTTTTAGGAATGGGAATGGACCCATTCAACTTTGCTGACGCCCTCTTGGGGGTCTTGGCACAAAGGCTTGTAAAAAGACTTTGTCCCAAGTGCCGCGAGGCCTATCAGCCTGATGACAACGAGAAAAAACATATTTTACATGAGTACGGGTATCATCCAACTCAACCCTTAGAGTTAACAGACCTAAATGAACTAACACTTTATCGGCCAAAGGGCTGCCAACATTGCAACAAGACCGGCTACAGAGGCAGGCTTGCAATCCACGAACTACTGGTGTCGGATGACGGTCTTAAGAAGCTTATACAGGAGAAACGTCCCGTGGGAGAGATACGGGA
The DNA here is from genome assembly GCA_964646435.1 of uncultured Thermodesulfobacteriaceae bacterium. Taxonomy (GTDB): domain Bacteria; phylum Desulfobacterota; class Dissulfuribacteria; order Dissulfuribacterales; family UBA3076; genus UBA3076. The sequence goes on along the minus strand of CAZYEJ010000056.1, from coordinate 4,445 downwards.
GCATGCCATGAAGAATGGAATGTCGACCCTGAAACAGGACGGCATACAAAAGGTCTTAAGGGGAGATACAGATATGAAACAGGTTAAGGCAGCCTGCATCAGATAAGGTAGGGGTTCAGGGTTCAGAGGTTCAGAGGTACATTGAAAGATGAACGTCGAACGTCGAACATCCAACGTTGAATGTTGAATGGAAAAAAATAAAGAAACAGAAATAGCCGTTGAATGGCAACTTCTCAATAACTCAGGGTAAGATGTCTGGATTCCGGCTTTCGCCGGAATGACGTTTGCCTGTCTGACGCCAGGCAGGGATGTAACTGCCCGTCATTCCGCCGCGTCACCCCGGTGAAAACCGGAGAGGAATCCAGTGAATAGTCGCAAAATGTAATTTACCCGCACTTATTGAGAAGTTACAAAACAAACACCAAATGAGAAACAAAGGTTCAGGAATATTTGGTTGCTGTTTTTCCGACCTCCGGTTTCTGACTTCTGGCTTCTGACTTCTGACCTCTGTTTCTTCATTTTTTCCCATTCAACATTCGATGTTGGACGTTCGATGTTCGATGTTTATTAGTCCATCCGGTGCAAAAATAACTTAGCGCTTATACGGTTATTTATAGGCTTACCTTGTTTACCTCATCGATGGTGGTGATTCCTTTTAAGACTTTATCCGCACCGTCTTCCCGAAGATTTCGCATGCCTTGTGTCTCTCCGGCCGCCTTTATGATCATCCCGGATGGTGTCGTTTAGCGCCAGAAGCACTTTGTCATCCATATCAATACTCAGGATTTAGCTCATATCTTTCTTATTTTTTCCTTCATATCCTCAATGTACTTTTCGGCCTTTTTCACTGTACACGCTAACATTTTTTCTGCCCTGAATCATTTATATCAATCGCAGACCACGCAAACCCACGCAGACTAATATGGGATTAAGGGACGTGCCAATTTTTCAAGTAAATTTTACATGCTGTGTGGTGAGGCAAGCGCAATTAGATGCCCATGGTATTTCAGGAGTGGTGGTTGACTCTTCCCAAAATATTCCATTCATGTTACACGTATATTACGTGAATATTTTAAAGGGGACAGGGAATGAAACAGAATATAACGCTCAGTCTTGATAAAGATTTAATCCAAAGGGCAAAGGTTATTTCTGCAAGTAGACATTCCTCGGTCAGCAATATGCTCAGTCAAAAATTGCAGAGAATTGTAGAATCTACCGAAAAATACGAAGTTGCCAGAAAGAGGGCGATTTCTGATCTGCGGACCGGATACCATCTTGGAGGCATAATCACGGCATCGAGAAAAGAACTTCATGAAAGGTAGAATTTTTGTTGATACAAATATACTGATTTATGCCTATGACCTGGATGCAGGTCCACGGCACGATATTGCCGCTTCTGACGTTGAAGAGTTATGGGAAAATGAAAACGGCGTTATGAGCACGCAGGTATTGCAGGAATTTTATGTTAACGTCACAAAAAAAATAAACAAACCGCTCTCTCAGGCGCGTGCCAGAGGGATTATTGAGAACTATTTGTCATGGCATATCGAGGTAAACGAACCCGATACCGTGCTTCTGGCATCGGAGATCGAAGAAAGGCATCTTTTATCTTTCTGGGATGCGCTGATCATAGCAGCGGCCTGTCGAGCAAAAGTATACAAAATCCTCACCGAAGATTTGAACCATGGCCAGATGATCGAAGGCGTCCTTATCGAAAACCCTTTCGTCATTTGAAAATTTTACCTGTGCTAAAAAGGAGAGTTCCAGAGATCAGATATCGGAGGAATTCCCATTTGTAGTTTTGGTGGGTGACATATTCTGCGACCATATTGAGGCGGCACTAGCTGTTATTCCTGGAAATATTTATCACGAATCTGGTAAAAATAACTAAAGAACTGTCCGTGAATAAATTGGACAATTCCTAAGTAAGAGTCAAATATCCTTGACAGTTATTGATTTCATGTTAATTTTTGATCTCGTTGTTTTTTTAGTTAATCTTGGAGGAAAACATGTACGCTGTTATTAAGACAGGCGGAAAGCAATATAAGGTTTGTCCGGGGGAAGTACTCAGGGTGGAAAAGCTTGACGCTGAAGCAGGTTCGGAGGTCGAGATACCTGAAGTGCTGATGGTGGTGGACAATACCCAAACTAAAATCGGCAGGCCTACAGTGGAAGCTGCTACAGTACGAGCTCAGATTTTGGAGCACGGCCGTGGTAAAAAAATAGTTGTTATGAAGAAGAAAAGGCGCAAGGGTTATAAGGTCAAGCGCGGGCACAGACAACCTTTTACTACCCTTAAGATTAAAGAGATCAGCGTCTAGGGAGATTTAATCATGGCACACAAAAAGGCCGGTGGCAGTTCACGTAATGGCCGCGACAGTAAGGGCCAGTGCAGAGGCATAAAACGCTTTGGCGGCCAGATTGTAAGGGCCGGAAATATCCTGGTCCGTCAGGTGGGAACCAAGTTTCATCCAGGACGAAATGTGGGCATGGGTAGGGATTATACCTTGTTTGCTAAAGCAGACGGGGTCGTGAAGTTCGAGACAGTGCGGAATCGACAGAGAATCAGCGTCTATCCTATGCAAAGCACCGCTTCCTGATCCCTCCATTCACGGATAAATCTGATATCAACAACCTGATCCGGCGCGACGAAGCTCTGTCCTCAGCGAATCCAGTATATATTGACTGGAGTAGTCACTTTTTTAAATTCAGGATCGCCGGTTACCAGGATTGCAGATTGATCGAGTGCACAGGCCAAAGCAAAACAGTCAACATATGAAATAGCATATTCGGCTTTAAGCTCGGCTGCCTTGAAGACTAAAGTATCTGGAACCGGCAGGATTTTAAAGCCCAATTGGTAAACTCTGCCTAATATCTCCAGCTTTTTGCTTTCACCAAACTGTCTTTTTGTAATATAAATGATTTCGCCAAGATTGATTACACAGATAAACCGGTCTATTTGTTGAGTGAATGCCTTACGTAAGATTTTTTCGACAACTTCGGCACCTTTTTCTTTTTGAAAGAAAGCAAGGAGTGCATGGCTGTCAAACAGATAATCAGGCATTATTCCGCAAAGTCCTTTTTTCTTTCCTTGAGCAGTTTTTTTGATAGTGAAGGAGCTGTAGGAAGGCAACCCATTGCCTCTGTTACAGGATCTTTGGCAGAAGGTATAAGATAAATCAGGTTTCCATATTCAAAAAAATGAATTTCACATCCGGGATAAATATCGTATTTTTTTCTAATTGAAGCCGGAATTACTACCTGGCCCTTGGCAAGGACTTTCATTGTTTGCATATTGAGCCTCTGGTGTTATCGTGTTAAACATTTATTAAAAAAGTACATCATTTATGAAAAATGTCAAACTGGCATTCATTTTATTTATAGATATTGATGGCCAATAATTTATGGACTTTGTTGATCAGGCCAAAATATACGTCAAGGCTGGAGATGGAGGGGCTGGGTGCGTGAGCTTTCGGCGGGCACGTTTTGTCCCTAGGGGAGGGCCTGATGGCGGGGACGGAGGCCGCGGGGGAGATGTCATCCTCAGGGTGAATACCGGGCTTAACACACTACTTTTTTTTCGCAGGAAGCGTCACTTCAAGGCAGAAAAGGGTCGGGCAGGAAAAGGAAAAAAGCAGCATGGCAAGAGCGGTTCAAATATTGTAATAGAAGTACCCTCTGGTACTGTAGTAAAGGATTCCGAGAACGTTTTCGTGCTGGCAGACCTCACGGATCCGGTAACAAACTGGGTTGCCGCCAAGGGAGGGCTGGGTGGGAAAGGAAACGCCCATTTTGTGTCTTCAACACGTCAGGCACCCCGCAATGCCCAGCCTGGCCTGCCTGGGGATGAGCGATGGCTGCTTTTTGAACTAAAGCTTATTGGTGACGTAGGTCTCATAGGGCTTCCCAATTCAGGGAAGTCAACCTTGCTCGCAAGGATATCCGCGGCAAGGCCCAAAATAGCAGATTATCCCTTTACTACTCTTGTGCCGAATCTGGGTGTGGTAGAATTTTCTGATGACAGGACCATGGTAGTAGCTGACATACCGGGTCTTATTGAGGGGGCCCACAAGGGCGTCGGCATGGGTCTTGATTTCTTAAGGCATATTGAGAGGACCAAGGTTCTGCTGTATGTTTTGGATGCCTCCCAAGGGAAAGAGTCGGCATGGCGCAGCTATCTGACTATCAGGGAAGAGATAAAAAAATACCATGCACCTCTTATTGAAAAACCTCAGGCAATAGCCTTGAATAAGATAGATATCACAGATGAGGGCGATAGGGAGGAAGCCAAAGAGATCCTGGCTGAAGAGGGCCACAAGATCCATACTATTTCAGCACTTACCGGATTCGGAGTATCTTCGCTTATGGAGGATTTGTATCAGATAGTGGCATCCTTCACGACAAGTCAAAAGTAGTTTATACTTTGTTGATCTTGTATTTTGGCA
>CAZYEJ010000055.1:0-10764 GCA_964646435.1 uncultured Thermodesulfobacteriaceae bacterium | reverse complement strand
CCGTTCAGACACAATTTTGAATTCTAAGTTTTGAATTTTGAATTTAAAAAAGGAAATAATCTTAATATGTTAATTGTTCATGACGTAATTTCTCAATAAGTTGGGGTATATTACATTTTGCGACTATTCACTGGATTCCGGCTTTCGCCGGAATGACATTTGGATATAACTGCCCGTCATTCCTGCGAAAGCAGGAATCCAGACATCTTACCCTGAGTTATTGAGAAGTTACCTTATGACCAAAATTGAGAAAACAAAATTTGGGGTTTCCGTTCAGGCACTGATTAAGAGGAGAGACTTGCAGTCCCGGATCTATAGAGCTATTATCCGCGCACCATGAACAAGCCCAGTTTTTCAGCAAAAAAACAGCCTAATAAGCGTTCCTGGCAGTCAGTAGCATGGGAATATCTGCAGGCGATTCTCATTGCCCTGGTCCTTGCTCTATTTATCAGGACCTTTGTGGTTCAGGCCTTTAAGATCCCCTCCGGTTCAATGAAGAGCACGCTTCTCATAGGTGATCATATACTCGTAAACAAATTCATTTATGGTGTCAAGAATCCCCTTACCAGGGAGTTCTGGATCCCGGGCAAAAAACCTGAGCGCGGAGATGTGGCGGTCTTTATTTATCCAATGGACAGGAAAAAGGATTTCATAAAACGTGTGATTGGCATAGAGGGGGATACTGTTCAGGTAATAAACAAGAATGTATATCTGAACGGAAAACTATATTCTGATCTACAAGGTATGCAGCACACAGACCCCAGGATATTGCCGGGGTCAGTTCAACCAAGGGATAACATGGGACCTGTGACTGTTCCGAAGGACAAGATTTTTGTAATGGGCGATAACCGGGATCAAAGTTATGATAGCAGATTCTGGGGGTTTGTACCCATCAAGGACGTGAAAGGCATGGCATTTACTATTTATTGGAGTTGGAATTCGGATAAATTTTGGCCAAGGTTCGAACGTATAGGTGATATTATTCACTAGTGATAGTGCGAAAGTGTTAGCTTGACACCAATTAAATCAAATGTTACAGAATATCCGCAACTTTGCGGGCGGGTAGCTCAGTTGGGAGAGCATCGGCCTTACAAGCCGGGGGTCACAGGTTCAAGCCCTGTTCCGCCCACCACATTTATGAGGAAAGATATCAGATATGGGGTCGTAGTTCAGTTGGTTAGAACGCTGGCCTGTCACGCCAGAGGTCGCGAGTTCGAGTCTCGTCGACCCCGCCATAGTTCTCTCGTCATGCCGGATTTGATCCGGCATCCAGATCGCGGAACGTTTTAAAAAGACACTGGATTCCGGCTTTTGCCGGAATGATGCGTCAGTTTTTCACTTCTTATAATTTCAAACCCTTAAAAGAATTCTAGGCTGTCCAATTATTTATGAATTTAGATGCCATGGGTTTTGTTTTTAAAAAAGGAGTATCTCTCTTGTTGATGCCTTCCGGCATGATATTCGTATGCCTTTTTTTTGGTTTTTTCATCTGGCCCCTGAAGCGGTGGCGGAATTTGGCCCGAACATTATTCGTCTTGGCCTTTTTTATTTATGGCTCAGCCGGAAGCACGCCTGTTGCCAATTTTTTGATTTGGGGCCTTGAGCATTCCGTCCAATCTGACAATTCAACTATATCTACAAGCGATAATATAACCACGGTGGTGATGCTATGCGGCGGGGCCTCCCCTGATGAGGATAGGCCGATTGCAGACCGTCTTACGCCAAGTACAAGGCTCAGATTACTGAAAGTTCGAGAACTGTGTCGCGACACTCCGACTATTAAACAGCTTGTAATTGTTGGTGGTTGTGCCAGGCCCACCGGCTGTCCGTTTTCTGAGGCACAGATGTCCTACTCCTGGCTTAAGGAACTGGGGTTGCCAAACAACGTGGAAGTGTCTCTGGAGGAAAATTCCAGGGATACTGAGGAGAACATGAGGGCTGTAAGTGAAATCATGGGACAAGCGCCTTTCTACCTGGTGACATCTGCTGCACACATCCCAAGGGTCCTCTTGATCGCAAAAGACATGGACCTCAAAGTTCACCCCGTCCCCTGTGATTTTCAGTGGTCTCAGAACCAGTTGAGTCTATGGGACTTTTGGCCTAATCCAGACAATCTCAGAAAATCTGACTTTGCATGTCACGAATACCTCGGGATTACATGGTTTCGGCTTAAGCATTATTTCAATAAGCTCCACAGTATTTAACTTTTTCAGTCTTTTTACCGACCAGCCCTCTCTTTTTCAGGTATATCCGGACTGCCGTGATTGCAGCCGGTGTAATTCCGGAAATCCGTGAGGCCCTCCCAAGGGAATCAGGTTTTTGAGCGCTCAGCTTCTCCTTGATTTCATTTGACAGCCCGGAGATATTTTTATAGTCCAAGTCATATGGGAGGCGGACAGACTCCCATTTTCGGAATTTGGCTATCTCAGCTTCCTGACGAGCGACGTAGCCTGAGTACTTGGTCTCGATTTCTACCTGGCATGCTGCTTCATGGGACAGGTCCTTCAGCTCGGTATATCTCTCGGCCACAGCTTTGAGATCAAGTTCAGGGCGACGCAGGATGTCTTCAATACTGACCTGCTGCCTGATGGGTTTTGAACCAAGGGATTGAAGCCAGTTATTCAGCTCCGTCTCTGGGCGGAGCTTTATTCTTTTGATCATTTCAAGACCACGCAAAATTTCCTGTTGTTTCCTTTCAAACAATCCCCAGGCATTATCATCCACAAGGCCTATACGTCTTCCAAGAGGCATAAGCCTTAGATCAGCGTTATCTTCCCTCAGGAGCAGCCGATATTCCGCCCTTGAGGTAAACATCCTGTAGGGCTCCTTTGTGCCTTTGGTCACAAGGTCATCTATCAATACGCCTATGTAGGCCTGAGACCGGTCGATAATCACAGGGTCCTCTTCCAGGACCTGTCTGGCAGCGTTTATACCTGCCATGAGGCCCTGGGCCGCGGCCTCTTCATATCCGGAAGTCCCATTGATCTGCCCTGCGAAAAAGAGGCCTTTAACCAAATGGGTCTCTAGAGAAGGCTTGAGCTGTATAGGGTCTGCATAGTCATACTCAATGGCATATCCTGGCCGGAGTATCTCTGCGTTTTCAAGCCCCTCTATGCTTCTGACCATTGCCAGTTGCACGTCTATAGGCAGGCTTGTAGGAATGCCGTTGGGATAGATTTCAACTGTATCCAGTCCCTCAGGCTCCAGAAATATCTGATGCCTTGGCTTTTCAGGGAAACGGAAGACCTTGTCCTCAATTGACGGGCAGTATCTGGCACCTACTCCCTCGATTACACCGGTAAAAAGTGGGGACCTGTCCAACCCTCCCTGGATGATCTTATGTGTTTTATCATTGGTATATGTCAGATAGCAAGGTAGTTGTCGCAAGGGAATTTTTTTTGTGGCAAATGAAAAAGGCCTTGGTTGCGGGTCTCCTTTCTGGACCTCAAGCCCTTTAAAATTGATTGACCGTGCGTGCAGGCGAGGGGTAGTGCCTGTCTTAAGCCTTCCAATGCGGAAACCCAATTCTGCCAAGGATCTCGATAGCCTGTTGGAAGGAGGATCGCCCATACGTCCGGCAGGAAAACGGTTAAGCCCTATGTGGATGAGTCCTTTGAGGAATGTCCCTGTTGTGACCACCACAGTACTTGCATGAATTTCCTGGCCGAGCGTGGTTTCAATCCCGTATACCCGTCCTTCCCTGGCCAGGATCCTTCCCACCATGGCCTGATATACATCCAGGTTTTTTTGATCCTCAAGGACCTGCTTCATGGAGAGGCGATAGCGCAGCATGTCTGACTGTGCTCTGGAAGATCTTACCGCAGGCCCTTTTGAGGTATTAAGCTGCCTGAACTGAATTCCCGTGGCGTCAGTATTTTTTGCCATTTCGCCCCCAAGGGCGTCTACCTCCCGGACTAGATGCCCCTTGGCCAGGCCGCCAACAGCAGGATTGCAGCTCATGGCAGCTATGCAGTCCAGATTTATTGTGAGGAGGCAACATGGAACTCCGAGCCTTGCAGCAGCCAGAGCGGCTTCACACCCGGCATGCCCGGCACCTATTACTATCACCCCGTAATGTTTTGGAAATACAGACATATCTCTTAATTTTTTTCCATTAATCCTCAGGGTAAGCGTTCACAGGGTGCTGTAGATGCGATGCCCTGTGAACGCTTACCCTTCAGCAAATATGGCATCTGCAAATTCTTCCGGATCAAACTGTCGAAGGTCCTCCATTTTTTCACCAATGCCTATAAATCGGATGGGGATCTGCATCTGGTCGGCAATGCTCACAACAATCCCGCCTTTTGCCGTGCCGTCAAGTTTGGTAAGGGCTATCCCTGTGACTCCGACAGCCTCGCTAAAGAGGTTAGCTTGGGATATGGCGTTTTGACCTGTAGTTGCATCCAACACTATCAGGACCTCATGGGGGGCTTCTTTGATTTTTTTGGAGATTACCCTGCTGATTTTTTTAAGTTCTTCCATAAAGTTGACTTTTGTGTGTAATCTCCCTGCCGTATCTACGATCACCACATCGACATTCCGCTTGATGGCGGCTTCAATGCCGTCAAAAGTCACTGCCGACGGGTCAGATCCGGCACTGTGTTTAATAACTGGTACATCGATGTGTTTTCCCCAGATTTCAAGCTGTTCTGCTGCAGCGGCCCTGAATGTATCCGCTGCCACAAGAAGGACGTTCTTGCCCTCTTGCTTCAGCCTGTAAGCAAGTTTGGCAATGGTCGTGGTTTTTCCAACACCATTTACACCAATTACCAGGACTACAAAGGGGTTGGGTGTCCATGTGATTTTAGTCGAAGGCACTTTAAGCAAATCTGCGATCTGTTTTTTAAGTTGCTTTCTCAGAGCCAAGGGGTCCTGAAGCTCCTTTTTCTTTACTTCAGCACGTAGCTTCTCAAAAATATTCTGGACAGTGGTTATCCCCATATCTGCCATAACCAGGAGCTCTTCCAGTTCGTCCAGGAGCTCAGGATCTATATTTTGCCGCCCAAGGAGTATTTGGTCCATCTGTCGGACAAACCCGCCTCTGGTTTTTTCCATCTGCTCCTTTAGGCGTTTAAAGAGCCCAAGCCGCTGAGTCCCGGCTCCCATGCCCTTTTCCTGAACAGGACCGGATTGATCTGACGGTTCTGGAGATTCCTTTTTTTTGATCCATTTTTTGAACATAGTGTTTTTTGAATAGGAATAAAAAATTTTTGCCTCTACAGACTTGCCAAAGCTGACCTTTCTCTGATATTAATGTAATTGTATTTAATAGCAACTTCCCAAAAATAAAGAAAAAAAGCAACACCAGTCCTCAGAGACATTTTTACCGACGAGTAATACAGCCATCGGGATATTGTTCTCGGAGCGGTAGTTTCGACCAAAGATAGGTTTTGCAAATAGCCCTAAAGAAAGAAGGGGATTCAGGTGAATAAATCAGATCTCATAGAGGTTCTTTCAGAAGATCCTGTACTGGATAGTCAATCGGCCGAATTCGTGGTAGATGAGGTTTTTAATGCCATGACCGAGGCTTTAGTAAAGGGAGACGGCGTGGAGATTCGCGGTTTTGGGAGTTTCACAGTGAGGAAATATGATTCTTACATTGGCAGAAATCCCAAGACCGGTAAAAACATTTCGGTGACACCGAAAAAGTTGCCATTCTTCAAGGTTGGGAAAGAATTGCGCGAAAGGGTAATAGGCAGGGTAGGGCCGGGGATTAAATAGTTCTAGTCTACTTCTTCAATTTCAAAACCTTTTAGAAGTAGTTTTGCCGCAGTGACCCCGATTTGTGCGGTGATACCACAAGAAGGACTCCTTGCTTTTAGAAAGCATTGCTTAATACCCAAGGTGCTTGCCAGAAAAACCGTTTGCTCAGCACCTCGCTTAAACGCCTTTGTGACGTCTTGTCCATCTATAGTCAAGACCTTTGCTTGACCATTTAAGACATCTATACCGTTTCCATAATAGATATCAGCAGCCGGTCTGGGGGTTGCGAGGCCACCCAGTTGTTCAGGGCAAACCGGCACAATACAGGCTCCCCTTAGCTTTTCTATCAGCCGAACATCGGGTTTGCTCTTTCCATCGTATCTGCAGGAAAGGCCAAATAAGCAAGCACTCACCAATATCATTGGATTCCGCTGAAAATACCTCATCTGCGGCGTTGCATAAGAGCTGAAAGCCTGAAACTGAAAGCTGAAAGCTGAAAGGGGTTAATTACGATAGCTCTTTGAGCTTTGAGCTTTGAGCTGATTTCAGCAGCTTGCATCTGAGGCATTTTGAGCGGAATCTGTTTTTTGAAATGTACTCATGTCTGAAATGTCACCGGCGGTTTTCCAGGCTTTCTCTCTTCTATATGACCGATAACAAAAGCCTGTTCGTCAAGTGCATGGGTCTGGAAAAGCAGGTCCTGTGCGTCAGCCTTGGGCACTATGAGTATCATGCCGATACCGCAGTTGAATGTCCGGAACATTTCTTCTTCGGATATATTGCCTTTTTCCTGCAAAAAATGAAAGATGGGCGGGATTGGCCAACTATCCTTTTTGATCACTGCCCGGCAGGATTTGGGGAGTATTCTAGGTATATTATCCAGGAAAGCGCCACCCGTGATGTGTACCATGCCGGTGATTCGTTGTTGCTTGAGCAGGTATCTAATTGTACTGGAATATATTTTTGTGGGTGTTAGTAACACTTCTCCGAGGCTAAGTTCTCCGATCTCGGGCACCTTGTCCGAGACGTTAAGCCCGAGTTTTTCAAAACAGATTTTTCGCACCAGGGAAAAACCGTTGCTATGGAGTCCTGTTGACGACAGGCCTATCATTACTTGGCCTACACCTATTTCAGAGCCGTCGATGATCTTGTCCCTGTCTACGACTCCAACAGCGAATCCTGCAAGGTCATAGTCATTTTCGGCATATAACCCGGGCATTTCAGCAGTCTCGCCGCCGATAAGGGAACAGTCTGCCTCTTTGCATCCATCTGTAATGCCCTTTATAATATCTGTTGCTTTTTCAGGATCCAGCTTGCCTGTGGCAAAGTAGTCTAGGAAAAACAGTGGGTTGGCCCCGCATACCAGTATGTCGTTAACACACATTGCAACGAGGTCGATCCCAATGGTCTCATGTATGTTGCATAGGGTGGCGATCTTGACTTTGGTCCCTACGCCGTCAGTTGAAGAGACCAGGACAGGCTCATGGTACCGATCAAGGTCAAGCGCAAAAAGTCCGGCAAAGCCGCCGATCTCCGTGAGGACTCCACGCTTGAAGGTGGAGGCGATCATCGGCCGTATCCTTTTCACTAACTCATTGGCCTTGTCTATGTTTACGCCCGCCTGGGTATAGAGTGATTCATCTTTCACAACATTCTCCTCTTGCTTGGGAGTATTTGTATACCGTCCATCTATGGAAGTCAATCTGGAGGATAGGTCGGGAAGTCCTTGCCCGATTGGTCGTATAGTGATTAAATTGTTTAATGGACAGCGGGAAACCACAGGTGATTGACAAATATTCTGTGAGGCTGCTTATAGGCACCGATTATCCGATCCTTAAAAAGATTCGGTGTGCAGAGAGGCTTTTTCATGTCTATGGCAGGGAGTTGTTGTCCGACAAGGCAATTCAGTCTTTGTTTGAGACTTACCGGAAGGCTATTCAGCAGTCATGGGTGCAGATGAAGAGTATAGGGCTTGTTGCCGAGTGTACTGATTGCGCTGTCAATGACGGAGGGAGCTGTTGCGGGAAAGGCATAGAGGATCGTTTTGACGTGATTCTGCTTCTAATTAATCTCCTGATGGGTTGCAGCCTTCCTTCATCACCCTGGGATGAGACGGGCTGCTGGTTTCTTGGGGAGCGGGGTTGCGGGATTCCTGCCCGGCACGTTATCTGCGTGAATTATATCTGTAAACGACTTGATAGTAAGCTTGAGAAAAATGGGCTAAGGTTGCTGCAGGAAAAAATAGTACTGGAGACAGACGCTGGCTTTGCCCTTGAAGAGAGTATCAAGAAGTGGTTGAGAAACAGAGGACTTTGAGTCACGAAAAGTGGATGTCTGAGGCATTGGATCTGGCTGCAAGTGCCTTGTCAAAAGGTGTTTTTCCAGTAGGATGTGTTCTGGTGTCCGGAGATTTGATTGTAGGGTCGGGAGTCAGATCACATACAATGCCTGAGGATGTGAACGAGCTTGATCATGCCGAGGTGTGTGCCCTGAGGGACTGGATTGAAAGAGGACGTCCGCTGGGGCACGGAAATGATACAGACATCACTGCATACTGCAATTTTGAGCCATGCCTTATGTGTCTTGGGGCACTTATCCTAAACGGCATCAAGAGGATAGTTTATGCCTATGAAGATGTCATGGGCGGGGCAACAGGCCTGGATTTTTCAAGACCCATGACCGGCGCGGCCGGGACAGCCGGTGGTTTGTTTAATGATAATCTCTATGCCGGGAGCCGTATCGAGATACTTGGAGGAATTAAGAGAAAAGAAAGCCTAGCCCTTTTTAAGAGATTTTTTTCTGATCCGGCCCAATTCTACTGGAAGGACAGCCTTTTGTATAAGTATACACTTGAAAATTTATGAAGATAAAACGCAGAACAGTCCAGTTTCAGCCTAACACGCGCAATTTCTTTTTTCACATACTCACTCGGTGTAATCTCCATTGTCGCCATTGCTATATCAACCCGGAACAGCATGGCAAACAGATCCTGGATGAGAGGACTCTGGCCCGGTGGCTGGCTATCTTTGCAGACAATCACCAAATCACCAAATCCCTCAATCCCTCAATCACCAAATCACTCAATCACCAAATTACTCAATCCCCAAATAATACAAATGTTATATTCCTTGGCGGGGAACCCACTCTCAGTCCTGCATTGCCTCACGGCATCAAAGAGGCAAGGCGTTTGGGCTATGCCTCCATAACAGTGGATACCAACGGTTATCTCTTCAATGATATCCTTGACAGGGTTTCTCCTGAGGATCTGGATTATTTCAGTTTTAGCCTTGATGGCTCCTGTCCCGCAGTCAACGATTTTATCAGGGGAGAAGGGGTCTTTGATATATGCACTTCCGGGATCAGACGGGCATTAGACAGGGGATTCGGGGTGAGCCTCATCTTTACGGCAAGCCGTATGAATATTCACGACCTTGTTAATATGCCGCCGCTCCTGACAGACCTGGGAGTAAAGCGTTTTTTTATACAGGTCATAGGTATCAGGGGCAAACCTGCCAGGAAGGGCGAGACATCCCTTCAGCTCAGCCGGGAAGAATGGGAGGCAGTTGTCCCGGATGTTGCAGGCAAGGCCGCTGAAAAGGGTGTGCATGTGACATATCCCAAGGTGTTCTTAAAACCTGATGAGCCTTTTGCCTGTGCAGGCCTTGTTGCTGATAATTATTTTGTGTTTCCTAATGGCAGGGTTTACACGTGCCCTCTATGTGAAGACTATCCAATACACTCCATGGAGATTGTGGACGGTGTACTAAAGGAGCGTCCGCCCATAAGAGAGTGCGACCTTTTCTCACTTCAGATTCCCGAAGGCTGTGTGCTAAACAAGATACTCCACCCTGGGAATATTTCCTACGACTCTGACGGCAAACCCATCAGCCGCATAGCCTGCTGCATGCTCAAGGAGGAGGTTCTGCCAGCAGAGAGGTGATATCTACCTCCTGGGAGATCAGGTCCTGTGTCATGAGTATATCCGCGGTCTGTTTCCATGCTTTGGTGTCGATAGTCCCGATGGCCTTGGGGCTTTCAGGGACCACAAGTGTCCTGGTCTCGGCAAGTTGCTTCCGAATAACAGGGATAGGGGTATCCGGATCAAGTCTGTGAATTGCTTCAGCCACCTTGAGCTCCAACTCTGGGTCCATTGCATCTCTCCAGCCTTCCAGAACGGCTTCTGTAAAGACTCGGACCAGTTGCGGCTGCTCGGTGTAGACTTTTTTTGACGTTATGAGGGAATTAGCCACGAATCGAATTCCAAAGGTGTTGGGGTTGAAAAAGCCAGCCTGTTTTCCGGTTTGCGCCATTTTTTTCTGGAGGATTATCCCCTGGGTATTACGATATATGGGCCAAAGCTCGACCTTGCCTTTCCAGAAGGGGTTGAAGTCGTAATGAACAGCATATAGTTTCAGGTCATCCGGGCCGATTTTGTACATTTTCAAAAGGGCCGACAATATGGCCTCGTCGTTGCCGCCGTATGTAACGCCGATACAAAGACCTTTCAGGTCCTGAGGTTTTTTTATGGTCAGATGGTCCTTGGCATAGATCCACTGAAGTGGATTGACCTGGAATATTTGGGCGAGTACCACCACATGGGCCCCTTTGGCAGCGGCCCGGATCACCTGATCTGCCGAGGCCACTCCAAAGTGTGCCCTTCCAAGTTCGAGGTCCTTTATGGCATCCTGTTCCGGACCGCCTTCGCGAAGTTTCACTGTGAGGCCGTGGGCCTTAAATATGCCTGATTCCTGAGCCCAGATTTCTCCTGCCACACTTGTGTTATAAAGCCACTTGAGCCGGACAATTACAGGACCGCTGTCCTTGGGACTTGTTGTGTTATCCTCTGTTTCAAACTGGGGGGCTTCGTTTGAGGTGCATCCGATGAAACATAGGAGAAAAATAATCCATATCGTCAGGGTCTTGAAAGACGTGCGAGGCATGTTTTTCCCCCATGAAGTCTGGCCCTAATCCATACCCCGATTGTCTCAATGAATGACAAATACAGGGAGGAACAAAGGCCTATCAAAAACAGGGCTACAAGGATCTTTGCCAGATTACTCT
>CAZYEJ010000054.1:0-11914 GCA_964646435.1 uncultured Thermodesulfobacteriaceae bacterium | reverse complement strand
ACCGGAGGGGGCAACCGGTATCCAAAGGTCCCGGCATCTTCTGGAAGGAATTGGCCCGGTATTTCAGTATATCCTTCGGCCTTCAGTCTCGCAGGCCATCAAGCGAGGTAAAAAATTTGCAAAAGAGGATGATGTTAAACTATTAAACTAACTCCGTCCCGTAGATCCCGCAGATCCCCGTCGCGGTTTTTGCGCCGTCCGCTGCAGCAGCGATGTTATACGCCTCAAATCTTTTGATTCCAATTCTCAGGTTTGCATTCTTCTAATATGGCTTCTATGTGCTTTATATAATCACTTACGATTTGCAAAGACTTATTTCCGTCTTCTTCATCTATTATTTTGCCTCGGTGCGCAATTTCATGCCTTCTTTTATAGTGTTTGTGGAAGTCACTCCACCCCTTGAATGTATTTGGAATGTCATCCTTAGACAGAATGATATAGAGGTTCCTGCTTTTTTCTTTTGTAATGTTATTGTATTCCCATTGCCTCTCAATAACTGAATCATATAGGTAATCGATGTCTCTATAACTAAACAAAAGCCTAAAGGCTCTTTCAGTAAGCATCTCACAGGCAGAAGTCGCTAAAATGACAGACAATGCAAATTCTTTTCTATCAAATGCATCTTTTGCCATTCCCAAAAGCGTTTCGTGATGATGTTTTATCGTTCCGCTACAGGTAACTGAAGGCAATGCTGCACTTAAATGGGCCGTGTTATTTGTGTTTTCACTCATAGTTCTACTCCAGTTTTCGTATAATTGCCGCGGATCAGCCGCGATTCCCGGCGACGCCAGTCGCCGGGAACGTAAAGCTGAGTGGCTGGGCAACGATAACCGAAAAACTATGATAAAGGTAAAAACTACCGGTCAAATACTGCCTTTCAAAAACGGCACGGCTTTGCCCAGTCCATCTCAAGCGCCTGGTTATGCGACGTGCTGCTCAATGGCTTGCCTAAGGAAAAGCTATAATACAATGGACAATCCTGTCCTGGATCATATCAATGGTCTGTCTTTTATCTACCTAAGCTAAGCGTTTAGCTGTTAGCCATTAGCGTTTAGCTTTGAAAAATCAGGGCATTACGTTAATTAGAAATAACACCCAATGGGTAAAAATTTGTAATAGTAAAACATCCTGTAATCATTAAACTAATAGCTAACCGCTAAAGGCTAATCGCTCAATTTAGGATCTAATGACCAGTCAGGGGTGGTCCGTAGTTCACGCAAGATTACTTCTTGCACGTCGATATACCAAAAGGCAAGTAAGCGGGACACCAACCTATGGCAGCCGCAAGAATTGGAACAACACCTATTGCTCCCCACCATGATTGAAAATAAACCCCGCCTACGATAATGCCAGCTCCAAGAATTAGCCTTATGATTCGATCTGTTTTTCCTACATTACATTTCATTTGATTCTCCTTTTCCTGCGACTTTTGATTTGCTATTAGATAATAGATAACTGGTGTCACATCCCCATTTGTATAAGTGATTATATAGTTTCCTGATATCTACCATTATCTAAAATAGTTGATAATGGTTCATCACGGATTAGTGTGGTAATCCATGATGAACAGCGATTAGCTTTTAGCTTTTAGGTGTTAGTAACCTATTTGGAAAACAGCAGCAAATTAACCGCTAATAGCTAACGGCTAACCGCTAACCGCACAGATCCTTTTTATCCTATCCTGGATCATAGCAATAGTCTGTCTTTTATCTAATGACCAGTCAGGGGCCACCAACTCATTCCTGGGAGGATCTCCCGTGAGCCTCTGGATCACAGTGCCTTTGGGAAGGGTCGCAAGTGCCCATGCAACCATTTCCACATAATCTTCCTGTACAATTGGTTTGTAGTTACCAGCCCTGTAGAGCCTGTTAAGCTCAGTATTTTCCACAATGTACAGATGATGAAACTTGATCCCCTCCACGCGGAGATCCGACAGGAGCCTGATGGTGTCTTCCATCTCGCTGCGGCCTTCCCCAGGCAGTCCAAAGATGACATGCGCACATGTCATCAGGCCATATTCCTTTGAAACTTCAACGGCCCGGACGAAATCAGACACTGTATGTTTTCTGTTGATCCTGGCAAGTGTGGCATCAGAGGCACTCTGAAGTCCATATTCCATCCAGACCATTCGCCCTTCACCAAGACGTGAAATCAGCTCCAGACGCTCTTTATCCACGCAATCCGGGCGGGTGCCTATAGAAAGCCCCACCACCTCAGGCCCCACAAGGGCCTGCGTGTAAATGGCCTCAAGTCTGTCAAGCGGACCATATGTGTTGGAGAAAGACTGAAAGTAGGCAATAAACTTCCTGGCACCGTAGCGTCTGACGGCCCAATTGATGCCGGCCTTCATCTGTTCAGCTATGTCCTTACCGGAACCGTAGGCGCCGGTCCCTGAGCCTCTGGCATCGCAGTATATGCAGCCGCCCCTGCCTTTGGTTCCATCCCTGTTAGGGCATGTGAAACCCGCGTCCAGAGAAATTTTTTGTACCCTTTCCCCGAAGACCGAGCGCAGGTACTGATTAAGACTGAGATACATCAACTCCAGCACCCTCATCAGAATCAAACCAGGCCTTAAGCCAACTCACAGCCTCGTCCCTGGTACTGACTGCCCCTTCTACCTGGGCCTCTTCCAGGGCGTCAAGGGCCTTCCCTATCAACGGCCCGGGAGATAGCTCAAAGATCCTTTGAAGATCATGACCTGTAAGGAGCCGAGGCCGCATCTTTACCGGCTTTAGCCAATCCTGATAAAAAATATGTACATTTTCCCACAGCCTGGACAGATCTGCATCAAGCTCTGGTGGCTTAAGCGGCCCACAGCCGGACATACTGTCAGCCATGGCAAGAAGAAAGAGGGCCGGGTAATCAGCGCCGGTTTCTATAAGGAGTCGTCTCATGGCCCGTTTAGTGGGTCCTCCCTGTCTAATATCTTTCAGGAGATGAAATGGGCGCATGTGAAGCCCTACCATCTTGGCTACAAATATAGTTTCCTGTTTGGGCCAACGAAGACGTTTCCCTATTGCCAGGACCATGTCTGATCCAACATGATCGTGGCGGTAAAAGGTAGTGCGTCCCTGTTTTTCCCCCTTGCAGCTTGGTTTGCCAATGTCATGAAGAAAAGCCGCCCACTTAAGATCAGGAATTCGAGCACTATTTTCAGTAATCCAGTGCTCCATGGGCTCACATGGGAAAAATTTATTGCAGGGGTCGGCAATAAGATCCTCCATGGCATCAACTGCCGCAAGGCTGTGACCAAGGACATCCAGATGGTGATAACCTGGCTGAGGCATACCGTCCATAGGGTTGATTTCAGGAAAAAGAGCGTGCAGCAACCTGACCTGAGCCATCTCATGGAGTGTCCTACCGGCCCTCTCTGACTCCATGATCAGCTTGAGTTCGTGACTAACACGCTCTGACGCAACTGAGTCTATAGTACTTGATAGTTCCTTTATATAGACCTGCGTGCGCTGCTCTATCTCAAAATCAAGTTGGGATCTGAAGCGATAGACCCTGAGAAGCCTTAAAGGATCAGACTCAAGATTTTTCTGAGAAATTGTCCTTATTATTCGATTATCAAGGTCTGCAAGGCCCCCTGTAGGGTCCAGGATTTGGTGATTTAGTGATTGGGTGATTGGATGATTGGATAGGGCAGGAACTTTATCGAGTAAAGGTAGGGCTGAAGACAGCGGTATTGCCATGGCGTTTATTGTGAAGTCCCGCTGGCACAGGTCCTCCTCGATGTTATCGGCCATATCTCTGTACTGACTGAAATCCAGAATAAAATCTTTACAGACAACTCTTGCCAGCCCTTCCTTTTCATCCAGCATAACAAAGTGTCCTGTTGTACTTCGGGCAAAGCGCCGGGCAAGGGCGATAGCACCATCCGGCACCACAAGATCAATATCAAGTAACTTCCTGCCCAGTAGCCAGTCTCTCACGGGCCCACCAGCCACATAGGCTTCCATGGAAAAAGACAGGATTTTAAGCTCTTTTAAAACAGTATGCATTTTTGTAATATAATCATAACCGTTTTTTACTTCCGCAATTTTTCGACCTTGTGCGGTTACCCGTTAGATTGTGCAACACACGAAAAAGAAAAGAATTATCACGAAAACACGAAATACCGAAAACACGAAAAGAATATCAGCAACTTGATAGTATAGGAATTTCCTTTTTGGACACGGATGAACACAGATGAACACAGATTTTTAGGTTTTCAAATTTATGAACAATAATATTATCTGTGTATATCTGCGGAAATCTGTGTCCAAAATTTTCTAAGTCCCGCCGAAGGCGGCTAATTTAATTTTTATGTCTTGCTTCGTGTTTTCGTACCTTCGTGTTTTCGTGATTGATTTTGAATAGTTTCTTAACCGCACAGATCCCAATTTTTCCACAATCACTAAATCACTAAATCACTAAATCACTAAATTTCCAAATTCCCCTGACCAAATCATGAAGCAAAGGCCGAAATTGGCGCATTTCGGCCTGACTCTCTCTATCGGCTTTTGGAAAAGTGCGGTTGGCAAGGAGTACGACCAATATTTCATGCTCCAGGTCCATCCAGAACGATGTGCCTGTAAAGCCCAAGTGACCTATACTTCGAGGAGAAAAATTGCTGCCTGCACTGGAACCAGCCGGAGACGGAGTGTCAAAACCAAGTGCCCAGGTGCTGCCGGTGTCAGAATCTTGAATATGCCAAAATTCCTGAAGGAGTTCCCTTGGAAAATTGGGGCAATTGCCTCTGCCCTTATAAATATCAAGAAGTCTCAAGAGGAGTTTTACCACTGATCCTGCGGTCCCGAAAAGACCGGCATGGCCTGAAATTCCCCCGACAACCCAGGCATTCAGGTCGTGGACCTCGCCACAGACAACCCTTTTCCTGAATGGACATACCTCTGTAGGCGCTACAAGCCCTTTGCAGCATCCATTTCTTAAATCCTCTCTTTCCCCCTTTATAAAAGGTGGCTTAGAGTAGATTTGCCCAATTGCCGGGGTGCTTATCAATGGGAAATATAGACCTTTTACATTTAAAGGTTCAAACACCAACTCTTGTGCGGCATTTGCCAGGCCTTTGCCTGTGACGCTCTTTATTGCCCAACCGAGGAGCATAAACCCGAGGTCGCTATATCCGGCCTGTGTTCCAGGGGAAGATACCAGGGGTTCGGCCAGGAGCAATTTTTTCATTTCCAAAAGCCGGGAATCAGGCGCCAGGTGAATTAATTCTTTATAGAATGGTCTGTAGGCTGGAAGCCCGGATGTATGGCCTAAAAGGTGACGGATGGATATTTGAATTTTGTCCAACGGTACTTCGGAGAAAAATGAACTCAGAGTGTCATCAAGGTGTAATTTACCCCTTTCCACTAAAGCCATGACAGAAAGCGTGACGGCAAGGGATTTTGTAAGGGATGCAAGATCGTAAACCGTGCTGGGGCTGACCCTTGCAGACCATGGAACATGGGTGATTCCACCCCATGCGGCCTCAAACACAATTTCTCCGCCAGTTGCTACGGTCAGTACGGCCCCTGGGAAGAGACCACTTTTGAGGGCTTTCTCAAATAGCCTGTCTAGCCCGTAGACCTCAAAATTCCGTCTGCTTTGCGCCAAAGGGGATAACCGTTCACATTCCCTGGGAGCAAATAATTACCAAACGTTTATGACGAGGCCTTTCGTCACCCCCGAACATAAAAATTTGCCACCCGCTCGCTATGCTCGCTCGACACACACAGACGAACACAGACAAAAGACCCTATCCACTGGACAAGCAGCGGATAAATTGTCTGTGTGTGTCCGTGTGGGTCTGTGGCTAATTCAAAAAGTATTTTCACGGTAAAATAGAATATCAAAAAGGAACGTCGTCCTCTATCGGCGGCTGTGGTGGCTCAAGATCTGTTCCTGTTTCTGTTCCCGAGGCCCTGTCTCCTTTGGAATCCAACATTATCATGTCCCTGGCAACCACTTCTGTAGTCCACCGCTTGTTCCCATCTCTGTCCTCCCAGGACCGGGTCCTGAGCTGGCCCTCCACATAGACATTGCTTCCTTTTCTCAGATACTCGCCGCAGACCTCGGCAAGCCGCCTCCATGCCACCACCCGGTGCCAATCCGGCTCCCCTTCCTCCCACTTGTCTTCCCGCTTGATTGGCCGGTTGGTGGCTATGCTGAGGTTTGTCACTGCAGTTCCGTCGGCAGTGTAGCGGATCTCGGGGTCCGCGCCCAGGCGCCCAATGAGCATGACCTTATTAAGGCTCTTTGCCATATCATTACCTCTCTTTTTGCTATATCAACTTTGAACTACAAGCCATCAGTTAAGGAACGTACATTAAATAACTCACACACTTAATTTGTCTTTTTGCCCCGCTTCTGCGTTGTGTTGACAGTTACATAACTCGGCTATGCGCCTGTCAGCACGCCTTGAAGCGGAACAAAAATCCTGCGCTATCTGTGCAATTTATCTAATTCCCGTTCCTAAACAACAAACTTGAATTGTCCTTTACCTAAAAGATCGTGAAGGTGTATCACTCCAACCAGTTGTCCATTTGTTTCAACAACAGGCAATACTGTGATCAGGTGTTTTTCCATAAGGGCGAGGGCGTCTGCCGCAAGGGCTTCGGGAAAAACGCTTTTGGGATTTTTGGTCATAACCTGCTCCACAACCTTTCCCGACAGGTCCCCCGTATCAATCAGTGCCCTTCTCAAGTCACCATCTGTTACAATCCCAATTACTGATTCCTCGCCGTCAAGTACCAATACCGAACCCAAGCGCCTGAGGTCCATTTCCTTAAGTATTTCGGGCATGCCAGTCCCCGGTCGCGCAAGCGGGATATCAGTCCCGGTAATCATCACCTCTCGCACATGGACTCTAAGCCTGTCACCCAGGGTTCCGGCAGGATGATTTTTCCTGAAATCTTCTTCATTGAATCGTCGCATATTAAGGAGTACCACTGCCAAAGCATCACCGGCAGCAAGAGTTGCAGTAGTGCTGGCAGTAGGGGCCAGCCCGAGAGCGCAGGCCTCTCTTTCAACCCCTGTGTCGATCATTGCCTCGCTGATCCTGGCAAGGGTTGACTCTCTATTGCCGGTTAAGGCGATTACAGGAATTCCCCTGTTTTTGAAAGCAGGTATTAAATCCTTGAGTTCCTGGGTCTCGCCGCTATTTGAGAGGGCAATTATGATATCATCTTTGGTAACCATGCCTAGATCACCGTGCATGGCCTCTACCGGATGGAGAAACATAGAAGGAGTACCTGTGCTGGCCAAGGTAGCGGTAATCTTTCTGCCAACAAGTCCGGATTTACCTATTCCTGTTACTACTACCCGGCCTTTTGTTTTAAGCAGCAGTTTAATGGCCTTTACAAAGCCCTCGTCCAGATGGTCTCTAACCCGCTTGATCCCTGCCATCTCAATTTCAATAACATCCTTGGCAGCAGGAAGGATAGAATCAATATCCTCATCAATCAACAATAAATCTTTGTTCTCCATAAAATTTTTACCTGTACTTTTTGATATTTTCATCTACAAACAAAATTTGTAACCGTTCACTGGGTTACAACGCCCGTTTTACCGCAACTCACCGAACTGTAAGTGTTTACAGGGTGCTGCAGATGCGAGGCGGAGGGTACGTAGACGTACTCCCTGTACTTCAAGTGCCCGACAACAAAGCAGATGCGGTGCCCTGTGAACGCTTACCGAAACCTATTGTACTCTGGAAATGTCTCTACCTTCAAGTCCTGTACATCGAATACCTTGGTATTCTCTGTTTTTTTAAATATTGGAAAATTGCGAAATTTGAGGAATGATGCGTAATTAGCAGTATATCGCCACGACAATAAAATTGAGTCAACGCCGCAGATGTGATGTTTTCATCGGAATTATAAACAAAAAAAAGGGATTACTGATAGTCTGTAATCCCTTAATATTGCATGGCGTCCCCGACCGGATTTGAACCGGTGCTGCCGGCGTGAAAGGCCGGTGTCCTTGACCTGGCTAGACGACGGGGACTCTGGTAGGCCGTGCTGGATTCGAACCAGCGACTCTCTGCTTAAAAGGCAGATACTCTGCCAACTGAGTTAACGGCCCTTTTTGAAAACCGACCAATCAAATCAGACGAGAGATATCGATAT
This sequence comes from uncultured Thermodesulfobacteriaceae bacterium, assembly GCA_964646435.1. Classification (GTDB taxonomy): domain Bacteria; phylum Desulfobacterota; class Dissulfuribacteria; order Dissulfuribacterales; family UBA3076; genus UBA3076. Next base: position 3,797 of record CAZYEJ010000054.1, on the reverse strand, counting down.
CATGCGTATTATGCCTTGTCAAGAAAACATAAATTGACAAGCAGACTCTCATTTACTTGACGCCCTTTGTCAAGAAGACTAAAAATGGCAACCATGACTGAAAGAGCCACTTATGCTCCACCTCCATTGGCTATAGGCAATTTGACCGCACCTATTCCCATTATTCAGGGAGGCATGGGTGTTGGTATCTCTATGGCAGGGCTGGCCTCTGCAGTAGCCAGGGCTGGAGGTATAGGCGTTATAGCATCGGTCCTTATTGGCATGAACGAAACGGACTTTCACAAAGACCCTCGAGGTGCCACCTATCGAGCCCTGGAAAAACAAATCCGCTTAGCCAAGAAAGCGGCCCCCAATGGCATAATTGGTGTCAACATCATGGTTGCCCTTAATGACTATGGGGAGACTGTCCGCGTTGCGGCAAAGGCAGGGGCGGATCTTATCATCAGCGGAGCGGGGCTCCCCCTTGGGCTCCCCGGGTTTTTACCTGAAGGCTGTAACACAAAGCTTGTCCCAATTGTCTCTTCAGGGCGGGCGGCCAGGATTATCTGCCGCAGGTGGAATTTGCATTTTTCCCGTCTCCCTGATGCCATTGTTGTTGAAGGCCCCAAGGCAGGAGGACACCTCGGATTTAAAGCAGAAGATATCGATTCCCCTGAAAACTATATTGAAAATCTTGTACCCCAAGTCATTAAGGCAGTAAAACCCTTTGAGCAGAAGGGCGGGCGGGCTATACCCGTAATTGCAGCCGGCGGGATATATACAGGCGAAGACATCTACAAATTTATCCAGATGGGGGCCGCCGGCGTACAGATGGGAACGCGTTTTGTGGCCACTTATGAATGTGATGCCTCTGATAAGTTTAAGCAGGCCTACATCAACGCAAAAAAGGAAGATGTCACCATAATCAACAGCCCTGTGGGCATGCCCGGAAGGGCCCTTAAGGGTAAATTTATTGAAAAGGCCAAAGCAGGGGAAAAAAGACCTCATCGATGCGTATGCAAATGTATCAAAACCTGTAATTACCCGGACACACCTTATTGCATCGGTATGGCCCTTATAAATGCCCAGAGAGGGAATATTAAATCAGGCTTTGTCTTTTGCGGCTCAAACGTATGGCGGGTAAACAAAATGGTCTCAGTCCGGGAACTCATGGATGAGCTGGTGCAGGGCTATATAGAGACAGCCATGAAGGCCGCAGGGCCTAAATTATATCCATCCAGCCGTACGCATCCTCTCTCTCCCCATACTGCAAACCCGTAATCTCATCAAAGAACCTCTGGGCCAGATCTCCGGTCTTGCCTCCGTTAACGGAGTAGTTTTCACCTTTATAATATAGGGCACCTACAGGCGAAATGACTGCGGCTGTGCCGGTTCCAAAGCATTCCTTAAGGGCCTTGTTCTTTGCCTTTTCAAGGACCTCATTAATCGTAATCGGCCGCTCTTCGACTTTGAGCCCCCAGCCCCGGGCAAGGCGCAACACTGAATCCCTGGTAATACCGGGTAATATGCTCCCGCTTAGCTCGGGTGTGACAATGGCGTCTTCCAGAAAAAAGAAGATGTTCATCGTCCCGACTTCTTCTACATAACGTCGTTCTGCCGCATCAAGCCACAGAACCTGGGTAAAACCAAGTTCTTTCGCTTTCTCAGAGGCCATGAGGCTTGCAGCATAGTTGCCGGCAGTTTTGGCCTCTCCCACGCCCCCTGAGACTGCCCTCACATACTTGTCTGTCACAAAGATCTTTACGGGATTAAATCCCTCAACATAGTAGGCCCCCACCGGACTCAATATTACTGACAGTAAATATTCTTTGGCAGGACGCACCCCCAAAAAGGCCTCAGTAGCGATCATGAACGGCCGCGCATAAAGAGATGTGCCCTTGGCCCCAGGCACCCAGCGTTTCTCTATCTGAATGAGTGTCTTGATGGCTTGAAGGAGTTCATCCTTGTCCACTTGAGGCATACACATACGCCAGGCTGAATGATTCAGCCGGTCCATATTTTCCACGGCTCTGAATAGCCTTATTTTGTCATCCTTTCCACGGTAGGCCTTGAGTCCTTCAAATATGGCCTGGCCATAATGCAGACACGCTGAGGCCGGATCAAGAGAAAAGTTACCATAGGGCACTATCCTGGCGTTATGCCAGCCGGTGTCTGCTTTATAACCCATTAAAAACATGTGGTCTGAAAAGTGTTTGCCGAAACTCAGGTTAGAAGAAGAGGGAAGATCTTTTCGTTCTGATTCGGGCAGAAGCTCTATTTCAATATCCATGATGTGATTCATCCTTTCCAAAAAAGTGAGTGATTCACTTTAGCCATGGTCTGCTCCTAATTCAATAGTCCATTTAACCAGGAGCGCACATAAATAGTCCTGAAGGCATCGGCTGGACCTATGGTATGTGGAGAATAAGGAAGCCATAAAGGCGAAATGTCGGGGCGGCTATCATTCACGGAACCCATATTGTCATTTATAATTTTTGGCCGCAGATTATCAAAACGCACCACACCGCTAAAATCGACATAAGTCAGAGAAAGATCCAGAATAGGACGAATAACAGTAAGACGCCCGCGGGCATCCTCCCCCAATTCTACAAGGCCCCAACGTCTCTCAGTAAAACTTTCAAACCATAGACCCTGCCGGTACTCGCCGGTTATCTTGTCAAGCATCCGGGGTATAATCCAGTCTTCATATGGCAAATTAACACAGGCCTTCACAGTGGCCTCGACCTCACTGCTGCCCTGGATCGCCAGGTAACTCCAATCATCATAATCCGGAAAATCCTCTCTGATCAGAGACCTTCCCCGGTCCTGGACAGCCCATACCGCGTGGCAAACAGCACAGGCAACAAGGTCTAAGTCTTCTGGCCTGTGACCAATACGTTTCTGGTTCATGGGCGGTCCTGGATAAGGTCCTGTTTTATCTTCCATGTGGCAGTCCAAACATTTTATATCCCGCTCCTTGCCCCCGCACGGTCCTGAATGATGGCAGTCCGTACACCCCATACCTGCCGTCCTGTGTACATCAGAGGTCATATCATGCCACTCCATGCCATAGGGCCTTTGAATGTGCTCACCTTTAATCAGGGGTACACGAAAATCATCTTCATAGTCCATCTCAAATCGTCCGTAGTAGTCCCAACCAACGAAATTTCCATAGTGGCAGGAAAGGCACCGAATATCCGGGACTTTCCCACGGAATCTGTGATCCAAAGGCCCTTCGGCCTTGATACTCAGATGACATGCGGCACAGCCGGTCCCGCGAGTAGTGCCCATGTAATCGTCGCCCTGGTAATAAACGTGGCAGCGAAGGCACCTCCTCCTGAGCATATCCGAAACAAGTCCCTTTTTTGAACAAGGAGGCTCTTCTATGGGCAATTCCAGCAGACTAGGCACCTGCTCACCAGGGAAAAAACCAGACCAAACCGCCCTAATCATACCTGACAGGGTAAAATGACTGGAAGAGCAGGCTGCAGTCACCTCCCGGGCATGACATCTTCCACAGGCGCCGACCATGCGGGTCGGGTGGGATGGCATGGGAATCAAGCCATTATGGGCCTGAGCGCGGGTATAACCTTCAGGTATCCCGTGATGACAGGCAATGCAGCCAATATCATGGGCAGGGTCCAACTCCACGCTGTGACATCGTCTGCAACCTGATTTACCAAGAGATGAATCCATAAAGGGTGGCTGGCATGCTGAGAGCAGACATACTGCAAGTATGTTAATATATAGACGAATCATTTAATGGCATCCTTCATTCACCAGTTTACACTTTTTTCGAAAAAGCGTGTATTATCGAA
>CAZYEJ010000053.1:0-12122 GCA_964646435.1 uncultured Thermodesulfobacteriaceae bacterium | reverse complement strand
AACGTCATTCCGGCGAAAGCCGGAATCCAGACATCTTACCCTGAGTTATTGAGAAATTACGAAAAAAGCTTAAGATAACTGAGCACCTATTCATATGAAAAATTGGGATTTAAACAAACATGTTTGATAATCTGAGCGAGCGTCTGGATTCCGTATTCAAACGCCTTAAGGGTTACGGAAAACTTTCAGAGAAGAATATCCAGGAGGGCCTGAGGGAGGTCCGCCTAGCCCTTTTGGAGGCGGACGTAAATTATAAGGTCGTAAAGGACTTTATCGCCCGGGTAAAAGAGCGTGCTGTGGGGCAGGAGGTGATGGAAAGCCTGACTCCGGCTCAGCAAATTGTGAAAATAGTCCATGAGGAGCTTATAGCCTTACTCGGGGGGCATAATAAGAGACTCGATCTGGCTGGACGCCAGCCTGCAGTTATACTTCTGGTGGGTCTTCAGGGTTCGGGTAAGACCACCACCGCTGCAAAGCTCGCTCGCTGGTTGAAATCAAAGGGTCGAAAACCCTACCTTGTGCCCGCTGATGTTTACAGACCCGCGGCCATAAAGCAACTACAGATTCTTGGGGACCAGTTAAAAATTGAGGTGTTCCCTTCGGAGCCGACCATGTCTCCTGTGGACATAGCTAGACAGGCAGTTGCCAAAGCGGAAGTTGCTCGCCTCGATACGGTTATCATTGATACTGCAGGCCGTTTGCACATAGACGATGCCCTAATGGGGGAACTCAGGGAAATAAATGCTATGGTGTCTCCGCAGGAAATTCTGCTTGTGGCAGACGCCATGACCGGACAGGATGCTGTCAATGTAGCTCAAAAATTTGACCAGGAACTTTCTATTACAGGCGTTGTGCTTACCAAGCTTGAGGGTGACGCCAGAGGCGGTGCCGCCCTTTCAATACAGGCAGTTACGGGGAAATCCATCAAACTGGTAGGTGTCGGTGAGAAACTTGACGCCATAGAACCCTTCCATCCTGACCGAATAGCCAACCGAATTCTCGGAATGGGGGATGTTCTCAGCCTGATTGAGAAGGCTCAGGATACCATTGACCAGAAAAAGGCCTTGGAGCTTCAAAACAAGCTTAAAACGGACAGTTTCACTCTGGAGGACTTCAGAGACCAGTTGCGGCAGATAAGAAAGATGGGAAGTCTTGAACAAATTATTTCCATGATTCCCGGTCTAAACAAGATGAAGCAGTTGAAGGGATTGGCCCCTGACGAGAAAGAACTCGTACGGGTGGAGGCTATTATTAACTCCATGACATCCCTGGAGCGCAGGAGTTACACTATCATCAATGCCAGCCGGAGAAAGAGGATAGCCAATGGTAGCGGCACTGCGGTCCAGGATGTAAATCGCCTTCTTAAAAATTATACAACAATGAACAAAATGCTCAAAAAAATGAGAAAAACAAAATTTAAACAGTTCCCTAAAGGGCTTTTGCCCTTTTGAATTATTTCCGGAGGTAAATATGGCAATAAAGATTCGTTTGACCAGGCATGGACGCAAGAAAAAACCGTTTTATCGTGTGGTAGCGACAAACTCCGAGGCTGCAAGAGATGGAAAATTTCTCGAAATTCTCGGTACATACGATCCTCTAAAGGACCCGGCGGAATTCAAGATTGACTCATCCAAGGTAGATAAATGGCTGAATTTGGGCGCTAAGCCCTCAGATACAGTGAGGTCCTTGCTTAAAAAAGCCAGCCATCCACTGGAACCTGCTCAAGCATAATAATACCGCCACATGAGGACATTGACTGCGGAGGCGAACGATGAAGGAGCTGGTTGAATACATAGCAAAGGCACTAGTAGATAATCCTGAGGCGGTGAAGGTAAACGAGGTCGAGGGAGAACAGACATCGGTTCTGGAACTTAGGGTATCCAAGGAAGACCTTGGAAAGGTAATAGGCCGACAGGGGCGTACTGCTAGAGCAATGAGGACCATACTCAATGCTGCATCTACAAAACTGCGGAAAAGGTCGGTCTTAGAAATACTTGAATAGTTGATAGGCACTGACACCTTGTTTTTTGCCCTTGGCAGGATTGTAAAGACCCATGGAATACGTGGTGAGGTGCAAGTGTATTCCTATTCGGATGTAGAGTATTTTTTAGACTATAAAGACATTTTTGTTCAGGGCAAATACGGCGACAAAGTGTCTCAAAGGGTTGTCAAGGCCCGCGTCAAAAAAGGTCAAAGCGTGATCCTGGCACTTGAAGGTGTAGTTGACAGGACACAGGCAGATTTTTTTGTTGGCAAAGAGATCTTCCTGGATAGAGCCAAACTGCCGCCACTGGCTGAGGGAGAGTATTACTGGCACGAGATTGAGGGACTTTCCGTGGTGAGTGCCGGAGGGGAAGAATTGGGAATTTTATCTGATGTCTTGGCAACTGGGGCCCATGATGTCTATGTGGTTAAAGGTGACAAAGGAGAGATCCTTGTGCCTGCTGTTGAACAGATGGTGAAAAAGATCGACCTTAAAAAGGGCGTCATGGTGGTAAATCTTCCCCCTGGCCTTGTTGAGGCCAATGCTCTTTGACATAGTTACTATCTTTCCCCATTTTTTTGATTCCTCTTTAAAGGATGGGGTGGTAAGACGGGCCATTGAGGCAGATATCCTGAAGGTCAGGACAGTCAACCTCAGGGATTTTACTATAGACAGGCATCGGACCACTGATGACAGACCCTTTGGTGGTGGAGAGGGCATGGTGATGAAGCCCGAACCAATCTATAAGGCCCTTGATGTCCTGAAAAAAGAACCGCCTGAGGCCAGGATCATTTTGCTAAGCCCCAAAGGAAAGTTACTTGATCAGTCTCTGGCCCGGGAGCTTGCTCAACTTGAGCGGCTTATCCTTATATGTGGTCGATATGAAGGAGTGGATGAGAGAATCCGAGAGCACTGCGTAGATATTGAGTTATCTGTCGGAGATTATATTCTGTCCGGCGGCGAAATCGCCGCCCTTGTAGTGATAGAGGCCGTTAGCAGGCTTATACCGGGTGTCCTGGGATGTGAGTCATCAGCAGAGAATGATTCTTTCAGTGACGGACTCCTGGAATTTTCTCAATATACCCGTCCCAGGGTCTTTAATGACTGGGAAGTCCCGGAGGTATTACTGTCCGGCGATCATGCAAAAATTGCAAAATGGAGAAGGGAGCAATCACTTGGCCTCACTTATGAACATAGGCCGGAACTCCTCAACAGCGCCCGATTGGATGAAAAAGACATTAAATATCTCAGGAGCCTGGGGTGGGAAGAAAGCTGATCTACCTTGCCCTGGTCCATTATCCCGTCCTGAATCGGCACGGTGAATTAATAGCCTCGGCTATTACTAACCTGGATATCCATGATATGGCAAGGCTGGCCCGGACCTATGAACTGGCCGCATATTATCTGGTTACTCCACTGTCTGATCAGCAGGTATTGGCAAGAAACCTGATTGATCATTGGCTGAAAGGAGTCGGGGGAGATATCAATCCGGACAGACGGGAGGCCATGGGGCTTATAAGGATTGCAGAAGATATTGAAAAGGTCTGTAGCGACATAACCAGTGAGACAGGAAGACGCATTCTTGTATATGCCACTACTGCCAAGAAACGGCCTAATTCTGTGGATTGGTCCAGTTTGAGAAAAAAAATAGAAGATCAAGGCCGTGACAGCATTTTGCTTCTTTTCGGCACTGCTTCCGGATTTGATAACAGTGTGCTTAAAAGTGTTGATGGAGTAATTTCCCCTATAGAGGGTAATCGGGAATACAATCATTTGCCGGTCCGCAGCGCAGTTGCAATAACTCTGGACCGGCTTTTGGGGGATAAAAATTAATAAAATGCTGAATGCTGAATTGTGGTAAAAAAGCTTTATTAATTTGGCATTCTTTATTTCCAGGAGGATATAACAGATGGAAATTTTGCGTAGACTTGAGCTTGAAGAGATGCGAGCGGATATTTCGGCCTTCAGGCCCGGAGATACTGTACGTGTCCATGTCAAGATTCGGGAGACAGAGGAAAAGGAACGTATACAGATATTTGAAGGCGTGGTAATCAGCCGCAGGGGCAGCGGCATGTCTGAGAGTTTTACTGTAAGAAAAGTCTCTTACGGCGTTGGCGTAGAACGAATTTTCCCCACACACTCTCCCAGAATCGAAAAAATAGAATTGGCAAAAGAAGGCCGTCACAACCGGGCCAAATTTTACTATCTACGTGGTCTAAAGGGTAAAGCGGTACGACAAAAGGTGAGTAGTCGTTCCTGATTTCATGAAGACCGGGGACAGAGATTCCGAACTGGATCTCTTGTACTTTGAACGCAGTCTGTGGGACCATGATCTCGATCCGGTTGCCGGTCTTGACGAAGTTGGCCGCGGGTGTCTGGCAGGGCCTGTAGTAGCGGCCGCTGTAATACTTTCACCTGATATCCATCTTCCAGGTGTCCGGGATTCAAAGGCCCTTTCCTCAAAACAGAGGGAAGTCTTTAACAGGGCGATAAGAGAAAAGGCCCTGGCGGTCTCTGTGGCCCAGGTGGAATCTGCTGAAATAGACCGGATAAATATCCTTAGAGCCAGCCTTAAGGCAATGGCCCTGGCCGTTGATAATCTGGATCTGCGGCCCAGGGCCTTACTTATTGACGGTAATCAACCAATTCCTCACACTTTGCCTCAGAAAACCTTGGTAAAGGGAGACCAGAGGTCTCTTTCCGTGGCTGCCGCCTCAATAGTGGCCAAGGTCTTTAGAGACAGCCTTATGGAAGAGATGCACCGAAATTACCCCCATTACAATTTTGCAAGTAACAAAGGCTACGCAACTTTAGAACACCGTAAGGCTATCAAGCTCTATGGCTGTTGTCCGATCCACAGGAGAACCTTTAAAGGAGTGCGGGAGTACACAACAATATCCCAGGAGTACGATTGAGACCTAGATATGCCAAGGAATTAGGGGAAAAGGCAGAGAGACTCGCTGAAGCCTTTTTCATAGAGAAGGGATATCATGTCCTTGAGCGTAACTACCGAGTGAAGTGCGGTGAGATAGACCTGATTCTTGAGGATCGCTCACAGATAATCTTTGTGGAGGTAAAGTCCCGGGTAAGCGCTAAATATGGTCTGCCCCAAGAGGCAATAACCTATCACAAAAAACGTCAGATTGTACGTGTTGCCAAGTGGTACCTCCAGAAAAAGGATTGCCTTGAAAGGGAAATTCGATTTGATGTCTTGGCAATCATGTTTCATGGTACTGGAAAACCAACCATTGAACATATACCCTGGGCGTTCGACATAGAAGAGTGAAGGATCAGCAGGGCGCCTTACCCGCCTCTTTGTCAACCAGCATAAATCCTGTTCGAGCCCTTGTTTTTACTGTAATGATTCCGTCCTTCATTGAGTAACCAGATATATTCCAGAAGGCGCTGCGGAGGCTGAATGCCATAGTCGGCAACCAGGCGCTTGGCTGCTTCATCAGAGGAATGAGGTGCCGGATCCATCTGTCTGAGAAACCCTGTAAGGTCCTCCACTGCTGCCCAGGGATAGATGATCCAACGCCATTTGACTATCCTCTGGCCGTAATAATCCGGCATAAAACGGGAGGTGGTCTTGTGCTGGATCACAGCCGTTCGCACCTCATCCGGGTGTTGCTGGAGGAGATAAGTTAAAGCAGTTTGGAGCGTATCACCGGTGTCAGTGACATCATCCACAACCAGGATTTTTTGACCGGAGACATCTATATTCAATGGGAAGCGAAGAAGCGCAGCATCATGCTTTTGCGCCCCCATGCCCCAGTGCTCAATTTTTATAGCCGTGAGGTCAGTAATTTCCAGAAAATCACACACAATGCGGGCTGGGACATAGCCTCCCCGGCCTATGGCCACAACGAGGTCAGGCCGAAAAGCAGTTTTCAGAATTCTGAGACAAAGGCGGCGGGTTAATTCATAGGTCCTGGCCCAGGAAATAAGCTCACACTTGAAACGCTTGGCCATGGATGGTTTCCTTTTATTTCCCATGCAGCTTCTTTGATATTGCAACATAAAAAATGGTCCCTTTCTCCGGTCCGGGCTCTGCCCAGACCTTTCCTCCATGCCTCTCTGCCACCTCCTTCACAATGGCAAGGCCCAAACCAGCACCTGCGATCCCTCTGGACGTCTCCTCCCGCTGATAGACCTGGAAAATCTTATCATATTGATCCTTTTTAATTCCAACACCATCATCCCCCACTGAAAGGACATGAAAGTCTTTGTCTTCTCTGTAGCCGATCCTGATTTCGCTTAAGTTATCTCCGCCGTACTTGAACGCATTATCCACCAAATTGCGCAAAACCCTGTTGATCGAAAGCCTGTCTGCCTTGATTATATGATCGTCTTTAGACTCAACCCAATTAATATGGCGGCTTTCCAAAACAGAAGAAAACTCTTCCTTTAACTCACTTAATATGCTCCCAATTCTGATATCTTCAATATTCAAAGGCGCAACTTTTGCCTGTATATATATATTTATTTTTTCAACTAGGGTTACTATTTGTTCAGATGTCTTTTGAATCTTCTCACAATAATCTCTACCCTTATCATTCAAAAGGTGACCATATTTTTTGTTGAGGAGTTTGGAAATTCCATAGATTGCAATAGCGGGGCCTTTGAGATCATGGGAGGTCGAGTAAGCGAAAAACTCGATCATGTTCTTTTTCTCAAGTAGTTCATTTTTCTTTTTTAGAATATTTTCATAAAGCCTTGCGTTTTTTATTGCTACGGATATTTGATTTCCTATTACCTCAAGAAGGTCTATCATTTCTTGATCAAGCTTAATCAGCTTATTAGATGCCATGTTCATAACACCCACAACCTCACCAACGGCAATGAGGGGAACGCATATAATGATCTTGAAACCCTTACTTGTGAGCATAGCGGCCCTTTCCCTGTCCTCAAGCTCCGAAACGTGTTGAGCAATGAAAGAACGTGTCCTGGCGGCCTTTCCTGTGAAACCTTCTGTTATCCCAACACGTTCAAGACCTCCCGGGTCGGCTCCCAAAAATGCCGTCAAATTTAAGTACCGGCCGTTCTTGTCCATTGAATAGATCCTGCAGGCATCAAATTCGAAATGTTCGAGCATTTTAGATGCCGCCCCATTCAAAACATCATCGAGTTTCAGCGAGGACGCCAAAAAGTTGCTGATGTCCAATATGACAGAAAGCTCCTTGTTCCTTTCTACCAAATCGGTTTCGTTGAAATCTATTGAGATATATTTTTTATCCCTTAACATCGGCAATCTCTCTTGAAAATGAAAAGAATTAAGGCCCTGGCTTCATTGTCCAGGTGGTCCCTTCAGGCCCGTCCTTAAGAGTTATCCCCTTGGCTCCGAGTTCATCCCTGATCCTGTCTGCACTATCCCAATCTTTTTTCCCTCTGGCCCTGGTCCGTTCCTTAATAACCTTCAATACATCGGCTTCTATCATACCAAGAAGGCCCAGTGCATCGAGATTCCTCTTTCTAAGATAAGCATCCGGGTCTTGATTGAGCAACCCCAGCACCCTGGCAACATCCCGGATTGCATCTGCTCCGGATTTCAAAGGTTCTATGTAGAGGGCCGAGGGCCTCTTTTCGGCTTCCTGTCCAAGGCGATTTAAGGCCCTGACACCATCAAAGAGGTGCCCAAGGGCCTGCGCGGTATTGAAATCATCATCCATGGCCTGGCCAAATCTATCTTTCAGATGATTCAGTGTATCTATTGCCTTTCCGGCCTCATCAGTGAGGGGCCGTTGTTTCTTCATCGGTTTATCAGATAGGTGTCTTGCCTCGGAAAGGGCCGTATAGCATCGATCAAGGGCGGAAGTCGTCTCGGTCAGGGCCTCAGGGCTGTAATCAAGAGGACTGCGGTAATGCTTGGACAAAAGGAAGAGCCTCAGGACCTCAGAATGATATTTTTCCAGGATTTCCTGAATGGTTACAAAATTTCCCAGGGACTTTGACATTTTCTCGCTGAGGATCGTTACAAAACCATTGTGCATCCAGAAACGGACAAAGGTCTTTCCTGTTGCCGCCTCGGATTGGGCACGTTCGTTTTCATGGTGTGGAAATATAAGATCCAGCCCACCGCCATGAATGTCCAGGGTCGGCCCCAGGTACTTCATGCTCATGGCTGAGCACTCTATATGCCATCCGGGCCTGCCTGGTCCCCATGGACTGTCCCATTTGGGCTCACCTGGTTTTTCAGCCTTCCATAGCGCAAAATCCATGGGATCTTTTTTCTGTTCTCCTACGGCTATCCTGGCTCCGGCCCGCATTTCTTCTATATTCCTTCTGGATAAGGCTCCGTAACCGGGGAAGCTGCGCACAGAGAAGTAGACGTCACCTCCTGAACTATAAGCCTGGCCTTTATCTATCAATGTCTCTATGAGTTCAATAATTTCCTGAATGTGTTCTGTTGCCTTCGGTTCTGTGGTAGCACGAAGCACACCCAGTGCATCCATGTCCTGGTAGAAATGCTTTATCTCTCTTTCTGTAAGGACCTCGGGGGAAATTCCTTCCTCAATGGCCCTGTTGATGATCTTGTCATCAATGTCAGTAAAATTCCTTACAAAATTTACCTCAAATCCTCTATATCTGAGGTGCCGTAGCACTGCGTCAAAGACTACGGCTGAGCGGGCATGCCCAATGTGACAGCGGTCATAGGCCGTTATGCCACATACATACATGCGCACATATCCTGGTGTCAGGGGCTCAAAGGCCTCTTTCTTCCGAGTAAATGTATTGTAGATTTTTATGGTCATGATGATTAAATAACGGCTGCATTAAGCTTCAGACAATCCAGCATGGAATTTTAAGCCTGATTTAACCTATATAAGTAATATATTGATTTTATTTTTTCAATCAGGGATTGAAGAATTGAACGTTTTTTTTGGATAGTAGTTCGAAAACCCTTGAATCTCTCAATTCATGAATCTAATATAGGGATTTCCATTTAAGAAGCATGTTTTTTTGATGTCTTGAGGATTTAGGTGCCAGAATACTTATATGGGAGACTATGGGAACAATGTTCTTTTTACAGTTTTTATTTAAAGGTGATATATGCTTAAAGCAGGAATTTTTTTGGATATTGAAAATCTGGTACGATGCGGGGGCTGGGGAATTCGATACCGCGTTGTTAGAGAGTTGGTAGAGGCTCAAGGAGCCACTGTATTACGGGCAAATGCCTATATGGCAATCGATTCGGAGCGGGAAAAAAAGGACATCGACTATAAGAGGAAAAAACAAGAGTATCGAGAAGCGGTCAGACGTGAGAGTTTCCATTTAGTTTTAAAGAAGGTCCAGCGCTATAGAAATTCTGAAGGAGATATTATTACCAAAGCAAATGCTGACCTTGATCTTGCAATAGACACATTATTGCAGTCAGATAACCTGGATTACATACTATTAGGCAGCGGTGATGGTGATTTTTTCAGGCTCGTGCGGGCACTTCAGAACAGAGGAAAGCGAGTAGATCTCCTCTCTTTTTCCAATACCAGCGAAATTCTCAGGTGTGAAGTTGATAACCATTTTCCCGGATACCTGGTTCCGGGACTCTTACCTTCTACAGACAATTCGTCGCGTATTCACGGTGTAATGCATGTCTTTAACGAGGAGAAAGGGTTTGCGTTTCTGGCTGTGCGAACCGGTCTTGATGTGTTGGATATTCGTGATGATGTCTTTTGCCATATCAGCGACTTCAGACACAGAGACGGACGTGTTGTGACTGATCAGTCCTTTGCTCAATTAAAGACTAGGCAGACGATTATTGAATTCGAACTTGTTGAACGTAGTGATGGCAAGGTAAAAGCAGTTAATGCCACAGAGTTTGATCCGGAAGTTAGATGAGCAGAAAGGCCGGCGGACCTTTTGCAGGGTAATCATTTTCTATTTTCAACGTTCTGTGAAAACTTACTAAATTTTTTGGCTCCTCGGTGCACGAACTATCACTTTTTTGTTCTGTGGACTGGCAGCAGTCTTTCCGAACTTTCGTAAAGCCTTGTAATAAGCTGATGCCCTTAAGTTAGACACTCCATCAACCTTACATATATCTTTAAACTCCTGGTCTGCTGCTTTTCTATGAGTTCTCGATTTAATCTTATCATTTCTCATTAGCTGATAGAGAGCATCGTGAACCAATGACGCTCGCATATTTTCATCTGTATCCTTTACTGGACCGGAAGGCCCATCCCATGCATAGCCTTTTTTGACTGTTAAATTTCCATCAGTATCCAAATCAATAAATTCTGTTTCAATATTAGATTTTGGCCTAATTGAAATGTTGATTTTATATCCCTCAGCCAACTGATACTTATAGTCACTTCTATACCTTATAAAACCTTCTGTAGTCATGGCTATCTCCTTTTATAATGCTTTTAAGGCCAGTTACTATGGTTGACTTATTTTTCCAACTCATGTCACCTTTTACATTTCATGGGCGATAAGACACCACTTTAATTTTGTACATTACTTAAAACGAATGCCACATAAACGGCGAATTCAGCGGCCCGACTGGGCTGGTATGGAGCAACGGAAAGCAGTGCATTTTATGGTTCGGCAAAACCGCTACTTCGTATATAACTGAGTTCTGTCAAGAATCAAGACCCCCGTTGCTTTTCAAAAGTAATACCTATTGCTCAACTGAAAAGGGGTTTAGAAACTGCCGTCTCCAAAGAAGTTTCTTATCCACTTCATTTAGCTCAGCTTCTTCACAGACGGCGTCCCAATGCTGTTCGATTGCGGCAATCAGGTTACCGAATATTTCGCGGACTTCATCCTTAGAAAGAAGGAAGTTGTGCGCGGTCTCAAGGCACGTTTTGAGTTGGCTCAGATTATTGTCGCCAGATATGAGCATGGCCTGTGAAGCCTCATTGCCTGTGCGGCCTTGCGGACAAATGTCATAAGCAGGTGTCAGGGTCAATGCTTTACCATCCCAAAACGCCGCATGATTCCGCGCATGATCATCGGTATTGCCACACAGAATATTGAAGACGAGTCGAGAGAACAGCTCTTTCAGCGTATGCTTCGGATCGGTAAAACAGTGGCGGATAATTTCGGATAACGTTTCATAGCTGGCGTACCGCGCCATCATGTCATCTAAACGAAATAGAGTTAGAGCTGAGACCATGGCCTTTCGTGCCCACTTGTCACCTTTTGGCACGCGGTCAAAGCGCTCGATCAATAGTACGTTTTTGTTAGCCGCATTGGCCAGTTTTACTGGCGCAGCATTCAACCCGACCAATTCAGCCAACCGCATGGCGATGAATTCAGCTTTAACGATGCTGTACAGATCGGTACTGGATGAAAACTTGGCCACGTATTTTTTGCCTTGGTCTTGAATTAAGGCTTTAGGACGAGCGCCGCCAATAGAGCTGCCATGGAACAACGCCTGATCCAACTCCGGTGTAAGGGGCACGCCTTTTTCGACCCGTTCTGCAGATTCAATCAATTCTTCTATACTGACACTATTTACGGTACGCGGCACATATTCTGTAGGGGAGCGCTGAAAATCAAGCGCACCGATCCGGTCCGAGCCAGACTCCAGCAGGTAGATCAGTTCATCTATCTCGGCAGTATCAGTGTCGGCACCTTTAAGCCCTAACTTTTTGTTGATAATCACACGCCGGCCCCACGCATCAGGCGCGGCATCCCTGATACAGCCGGGCATAGTCAAGCCCTCGGGCAAAGGAAGCACTCCAGCCTTTAGCGGCAATTCGGGTTCGTAAATTGAAATCGCAGGTTTGTTGTCACCGATACGATCCAGGTAGCTTTTACCATAGTTGAACAGGATATTGCCGTTATCAGCTTCAAGCCGCCCGGCTACGACAGGCTCGGTTTCGCCCGGCAGCCATATCCAGACAAAGGCTTCTTTCTCTGTCTTAGAAGTCATCGCGCACCGCTTTGGATTTCTTGCGAACAGATTTTGGCAGGAGCGCCAGCTTTTCCTTGGTTTGACGCAGGTATTTCGTCAGCGCGCTTTCATCGGTATCAAACAGCTTAACACCAACAATGGTTGCCACTTCGAACACGGCTCCGATTTCACATTTGAGGTTGCCTTTTTCGATGCGTTGCAGCAGTCCTCTAGAAATACCAGCGCGATCGGCCAATTCCTGAGCAGTGAGCTTGCGCTCATTACGCGCTTCGCGGATCA
>CAZYEJ010000052.1:0-13285 GCA_964646435.1 uncultured Thermodesulfobacteriaceae bacterium | reverse complement strand
GCAGTGACTGGAAAATTGAAGCAACGCCGCAGATTGGGTTTTTTCAGCGGAATCAGCTTTTTCTTCTCTTCGCGCCCACTAGCCATACCAGGAAAATACTAAATTCGTACAAGACCAGAAGAGGTCCGGCCAGGAGTATCTGGCTGAGGACATCAGGTGTCGGTGTAAGGATTGCTGCCGTGAGGAATATTATAAGAATGGCATACTTGCGGTACTTTCTGAGTGTATAGGCATCTAGCAGGCCTATCAGGCCCAGAAATACTATAAAAACCGGTAGCTCGAAGGCGAGTCCAAAGCCCAGAAGAAGGCGGATCGTCAGCGTGAAATATTCGCTGACATTGGGCAACAGACGCAGGCTCTCACCTGAATAACCGGCAAGAAATTTGAAAGCAGTGGGGAATACCACCATATATCCAAAGATTGCACCCCCGATGAACAGAAATGACGAGCATATGACAAAGGGCAGGGTCCAGCGTTTCTCATGTTCATACAGCCCAGGGGTCACAAATGCCCATATCTGATATAGAATAACAGGACTTCCTACAAAAATTCCGCATGTGAGAGCCAGCTTGAGATAAGTGAAAAAGGCCTCGGGATATGATGTAAAGATCAGGCTTGTTTCAGGAGGCAGGACTGCCTCAAGGGGTTTTGAGAGCATGGCAAAGATCGGCTCAATCAAGGCATAGCAAATGCCAAAGCCTACACATACCGCAATAAAGCAAATGATCAGACGCCTGCGTAATTCCGCAAGGTGTTCTGTAAGACTTGTTTTTTCCTGGACGGCAAGCAGCAGGCAATAAGCAGGCAGTGTAGTTGCCTTGTCAAAATTCATAGAACCAGTCATTTTTGCTGAGTATTGTGGCCCCATCGGCCTCTACAAGTGCCATATTTTCAAGACGAACCCCGCCCTGGTCCGGGAGATATATCCCGGGCTCAACAGTGACTACCATCCCAGGCCTGAGCATTTTCCGTGACCGTTGTGAGAGGATCGGCGACTCATGGACTGCAAGCCCCACTCCGTGCCCCAGGGAATGGACGAACCTTGGGCCGTAGCCGGCATCCTTGATTACATCTCTGGCTACTTGGTCCACTTGTTTGCCTATAAGCCCGGCTTTGAGGGCGTTCTGTGCGGCAATTTGGGCCTTGCGGACTATTGCGTATATTTCCCTGAAGGGCGATTTAGGTTCACCAAAAAAAATGGTCCTTGTCATGTCCGAGCAGTATCCTCCAAGCCTGGCCCCCATATCTATGAGTATGGGCTCGCCCTCTCCGATCGGCCTGTCTGTGGGAACAGCGTGGGGCAGGGCGGCATTGGGTCCGGAGGCCACAATGGGAGAAAAGGAAGGACCTTCTGCATGTTGCCATAGCCCTTCGATGATACGCCAGGCAATTTCCTTCTCAGTCATGCCGGGTTTAATGTCTTTCCATATGCCTCCAAGCACTTTCTCGGCCGCAAAGATGGCTTTTTTAAGGGACTCAACCTCTGAAGATGATTTAATTGAGCGCATAGTCTCGATCCGGCCCCCAAGTGAGATAAACTCTGTTTCAGGCAGGGCCTTTTTAATGGCATCAAAGCGTTGGCACGACAAAAAAACAGGTTCGTAAGCAAGGTTGTGTACATTGCGGTCATGCATCAAATTTTTCAGGGCATGGGCCAGGCCGCGTCTGTATATGACCAGGTGCCAGTCAGGGGCCTCCTCCCTTGCCTGGACTTCGTAGCGTCCGTCTGTGAGCAATATGGCCTCTTTGCGAAGGATTAAAAGCGCACCCGCTGATTCGGAGATGCCCACGTCCTCTGCGGTAAACCCGCTTAAATATCGACGGTTTTCAGGGCACGTTATAAGAAACGCATCCAAACCCCGGCCGGCCAGGATGGCACGCACCCGCTTCATTCGCTGTAAATAGTGAGATTTCATACCTTCTTATCCCCCAAAGCCCAAATCATTTATATATCTAATTAGTGCCTAAACAGAAACCCTAAATTTTGTTTTCTCAATTTACGTCGTGGACAATTAACATATTAAGGTTATCGCCTTTTTTAAATTCAAAATTCAAAACTTAGAACTCAAAATTGTACCTGAACGGCCTTTTCGTTCAGATACTAACTAGTGGTAATTTTGTGGAGGGAATTCTTGCAAAGGCTAATGAAAGGTTGAATTATCAGCTTAGAGGTAACAGGATCAATGAGAACTTGGTAGAGTTCGCTGATCAATTACCCGGACTCTCCACCAGGTCTACCGAAACCAGTCTTGATACCCCTTTATCCTCCATAGTAACTCCATAAAGGACATCAGCAATCTCCATCACCTTCTGGTTATGAGTAATAAGCAATACCTGAGACTGCTCTGATATCTTTTTTATGAACCGGTTAAACCGCACGGTATTGGCCATATCAAGTGCGGCATCTACTTCATCCAGCAGGCAGAAAGGACCGGGTTTTATGAAATAGATAGCAAGAATCAGGGCCATTGCAGCCAATGCTTTTTCCCCTCCCGAAAGAAGATTCAGGTACTGGATTCTCTTTCCTGGAAGCTGTATCAAATAGTCTATCCCCGAATCCAGTATATCGTCAGATGAGGTCAACCCCAGTTTAGCAGTCCCTCCTTCAAAGAGTAAAGGGAAGACCCTGGAAAGGCTCTCGTTTACTGAGTCCAGGGCCTCTTTAAACCGGGTCCTGCAGGTACGATTGATCCTGCCTATGGCCTGTTCAAGGTCTTCGATTGAGCTGATAAGGTCATCTTTCTGGGAATTAAGATAGTTCCATCTGTCCTCAAGCTCCCTGTATTCTTCAACAGCGGCAAGGTTCACAGACCCAAGGTGATCTACCTTGCGGGTTATATCACCGATCCGCTCCTTTGCCTCATCAGGAGAAAATGGAGAAATGCGCCATTTATCACAGAATTCTTCTATGTCGGCCCGGTGGCGATCTCCGGCTGTTTTTTTCAGATACACAAGGCCCTGTTCCACTTCGGAAAGGACAAGCTCATTTTGATGGACCCGCTCTTCAATAGCCCTGAGCCGGGTTTGCAGATCATTGACCTTGCCTTGCAATCCGGCAACAGCCTGCCGGGTGTAATCGTATTTCGTTTCTGCCTCTTCCAGATGCCTTTTTTCAATCAGGACATCGTTCTCTTTGGCCTCAACTCTCAGCCGCACATCTTTGAGAGACCCTGCCCTGTTCTCAAGTTGGACTGCCAGGCCCTGCTTTTCTACCAGCATCGTTTCCCGATCCTGGACTATCTGGTCCTTTCTATCAGCAAGCCTTCCAAGCTCCTGTTCCCTTTCCTGAAGCTGAGTCTGAACGCGGGCCATTTTTATTCTATATTCCTCAAGGGCCTCTCTCCTGCGGGAAAGCACCTGTTCCTGCAGTCTCAAGGCATCCTCACGGCCCTTTATCTGCCCCTCAGCTTCAATCCTGGCCGAAACGGCAACTTCAACAGCTTCTTCCAACCCTTCAAGGGACACCTCTACATCAAGTATTTCCTCTTTGGCCTCTTCAATCTCCAAATCTATGCGTTGTGACCTCTCTTCTTGAGCCTCAATTTCCACGTGTAAACTGTCTACTTCCTGCTTATGGCCAGCCAGGTCTTCAGAAATTCGGCTTTTTTTCTCATTAACTTCCTTGAGTTTGGTCTCAGTCTTTAAGAGTTCTTTGCCTATTTCATCTTCCTCACTACGGATCTGCATTGAAGATTCAAGAAGTTCCTTTTCACGTACAGTTAGTCCTGAGATCTCAGCCTTTCTTGCGAGTATCCCTGAAGATGCATTGTCTTTGTTCCCGAAGACCAGTTCACCCCATGGAGTGAGGATCTCACCATCCCTGGTGATGTAAAAAATGGGTTTATTGTCAGTATCGCGTATATTAAAAGCAGTCTTCAGATCCGGCGCCACTTTCCAATGAATCAGGATATCGGCCACGACCTTGTCAACAGGATGTCTCGCACTGACAAACTCAAGAAGGGTGCCATCCTTTTTTTCTTCCACCTTGCCGCGGTCCTTACCAGGTATAATCATACTTGCTCTTCCCGCCGGCTGGTCCTTAAGAAAGGACATGGCCCTATCACATGCCTCCATGTCAGGGACTATTAAAGCCTGAATTCCGCGTCCGAGGGCTATCTCTACCAAATGTTCCCACCCCGGCTCTACTTCCAGAAAATCAGCAACTACCCCCAATGTGGAAACATCGGAGCTGAGCAACTTGTTAGTGGCCCTGCTGAAGCCCTCACCCGATGCATCAATAGTCTTCAGTGCATTAAGCCTGGCTCTGCATGATGCCAGTTCCGAGTCTGCTTTATGCCTTTTTCCCACAGTGGCTGAAAGACTGCCTTTCAGATCAGAAACAACAACTTCAATGCCTTTTTCATCATGAGACAGGGAATCCAATTCAGCCCGGGTTTCCTCTACCTTCTCCTCATGCCCTTTCAGGTTACCTTGCAGACCCCTTACATGCTCTGATATACCCTGCAGCTCTTTTTGCCTCTGGTCCAGACGGCGCCTGAGTCTATCCTCCCTGTCTCTCAAGCCATTGAGTTTACTGTCCAGCCTCGCGTGCCTGGCTGCCGCATCTACGAGCTGCACCTTCACTGCCTCAAGAGACTCTTTTACCTGGCCCCTGGCTGCTTTTGATTCCTCTATCCATTTTTCCCGGTCGGACACATCAACCAGGTACGATGCCTCCTCAGTCTTGAGGGCCTTGATATCTTTCTGAAGCCTTTCACGGCTGCGTTCTATCAATGCCCCCTTTTCCTTAAGCTCCAACAAGGTCTTCTCGGCGGATTGCAGCCTGTTTTCTTCCTTAATTAATGACTTTTCATGCTGCGAGACCTCTTCCCTGAGACCCTGAAGGATGTTTTCCGCATCAGTCAGGCCCTTACGAATCGCAGCTAAGGCCTCTTCCGCCTCGAGGACTTCCAATTCGAGCCTTTCCCGATCGGCGACATTTTTAGAAAGCTCCGCCTGTACACCGGACAGGTCGGCAGAGAGACAACCCCTCTCTTTTTCCAGATCCGTCCTTTGTCCCAACTCAGCAAACCACGCATGGGCAAGGAGTGCCTGATCCAGTTGGTCCTGCTCTTTCCGCAGCTTCAGATAGCGCTCTGTTCTCTTTGCCTGCCTGGAGAGAAATTTGCGTTGACGTTCCACCTCGACCAGGAGGTCTTCCAGCCTCTCAAGATTTTGCTTTGTCTGAGCCATGCGGCGCTCGGCCTCGCTACGTTTGGCCCTGAACCTGGAGATACCCGCCACCTCCTCAATCAAAATACGACGATCTCCCGGTACCATGTCAACAAAAGCACTGACCTGACCTTGATCAAAAATGGAGTATGCCCTGGCACCAGCCCCTGTATCCATAAAGAGATAGCGGATGTCCTTCAGCCTGCAACTCTTGCCATTAATACGATATTCAGTGTCCCCGGATCTATAAATACGACGCATTATTTCGATCTCAGGAGTATTTTCATACCCCAGTGGGACAAAAGAACCTCTGTTTTCCACGACCAAACGGACCTCAGCCAGGTTTGTTTGCCTGTCATTATTCCCGTTGTAAAGTACGTCGTCCATTTTCTTGGCCCTGAGCATGCTGGGACTCTGCTCCCCCAGCACCCACCTGATGGCGTCAACAATATTGGATTTGCCGCACCCATTGGGCCCGACTATGCCGATAACACCTTGGGTGAATGACAGTTTTGTGCGCGCAGGAAAGGATTTAAAGCCGAAAAGTGTCAGAGAATTAAGTCGCACGAGCTATCTGTACCGGATATCTTTAAGTCTTAGTTCGAGTTGCTTTCGCCCTTGCCATACATTGATACAAGGCATGCAGGCAAGCTCAAGCTCCTCCCATGGAAGACCTAGCTTATCTCCGTGTCCCCATCCCACCAGATCCACTTTTCCTTTAATATGCTCATTTTTCAAACCGGTCCGGGATATGAGAGAGAGTTTTAAGTGGCCATTTCCAACAACTCTTGACTGACAGACCGAAAAATCCCGAACTGCAAACAGAGGGGCCGGGTAACCCGCACCAAAGGGCTCCAGATGCTCATAGAATCTGGAAAAGCCAGGATCAATGAGCTCATCAATACCGGCAGTGCAATCAACCATAAGCCTGGGAGAGAAGTCGTTTTGTTCCAGAACCGAGGCCACGACTTTTTGAAAGGCCATGCAGAATCCTTCTACTGAATCGGATGGCAACCTCATCCCGGCAGCAGCCTTGTGTCCGCCAAAGGAACTAAGGTGGCCGGAACAGACACAAAGAGACTCATAGAGATTGATTCCTTCAGGACTTCGGCCCGAACCTTGTGCCTCATCTCCGTCCAGCGCAAGAAGAATCACAGGCCTATGGAATTGCTCTACCAGTCTGGATGCAACTATACCTATAATGCCTCTTTTCCATTCAGGGCTCGACAAGACATAGGCGGGCTGCTTTTCAAGAGATCGGATTTTATCTAATGCTTCATTAAATATATGCTTTTGTTCCGCCTGGCGCTCCTGATTGAGCAGTTGCAATTCGTCGGCAAGCTGCTTCGCCTCTGACTCATCGTCTGTGACGAGCAACCTGAAAGCTTTATCCGCATGAGCCATCCGCCCTGCGGCATTTATTCGTGGAGCAAGGCGGAAGGCGATATCCGTGGAGGTAATACCGGAATCCAGAGAACATAATGCCTTTAATGCCTTGATCCCCGGCCTGTCACATCTATCAAGCACCTCAAGTCCCGCCCGGACCAGTATGCGATTGTCCCCCAATAGCGGAACCACATCCGCCACAGTCCCCAGGGCTACAAAATCTAAATATTTCTTAAGATTGGGCACCTGACCAGCGTTCCAATGCCCAAGCTCATAAAGACGATGTCTTAAGGCCCTGACAAGATTGAAGGCCACACCTACGCCGGCAAGTTCTTTGAAAGCAAAGGGGCAATCAGAACGCTTGGGATTTAGCACTGCTAGTGCCTTGGGAAGGGAATCAGGAGGTTCGTGGTGGTCGGTGATAATGACATCCATCCCAAGTTCCCCCGCCAGGGCGACTTCTTCATTATCCGATATGCCGCAATCAACTGTAATCAAAAGCTTGCAGCCTCTGGATGCGAGATTTCTCAACCCTTCCGCACTAAGTCCATAGCCCTCGTGCTCCCGGTGGGGGATATAGACTATCACCTTCAGTCCAAGCCCCTCAAGAAATCCAAAGACTAAGGCTGCGGAGGTTACGCCATCGACATCGTAATCACCGAACACGGCCACCTGCTCCCTCTGAGCTACTGCCTTGACCAGCCGGTCAACCGCCCTGTCCATATCCATCATCTTCCAGGGATCGCTGAGAGATTTCAACGCAGGGGTGAGGTGTTGAGCAACGGCCTCCGGCGTACTTATCCCACGTTGATACAGAAATTTGGCAATAATGTCCGGGATCCCTGACTTCCTGGCGAGTTCCTCAATTGCCAACGTATTCAGGGATGCAAAATCCCACGGCTGTTCAAGGATCACAGAACTCATGGTCAGGAGCCTAATCAGACCTCAGGGGACTGTCAATTTGTTCCTTATGCTTAAATTGAGCAACTAGCCTTTAGCGGTTAGCTATTAGTTAAATGATTATCGGTCTGTCGCCCTGACAAGCAGGATGTTCTGCTATTAAAATTTTTTAAAGAAAAATGTAGTTTCTCAATAAGTCTGGGTACCAGTCACTGGATAGTCGCAAAATATGATTTGCCCGGACTTATTGAAAATATTTAATTATCTGATATTCCAATATATTTTAAACGCCCCATGTCTGCGTATCCGGACACGAGAGCTGGCACATTCATTGCTGTTTTAAGTTCTTGTTCCTAACCTCCCCCAAATATTTAAAAAAATTAAAAAGGATGTGGTGCAATGAAAGGCTCAATATATTTCATAAGACATGGAGAGACCCTTGCAAATGAGCAAAACTACCTTGCCGGAGGTATTGATGTCCCGCTCTCTAAGCTTGGGAAGAGGCAAGCAAAAGAAGCAGGACGAATGATACTGAAAAAGGGACTTAAGTTTGACGAAGTTCACACTTCCGATCTTACTCGAACCAAAATAACGGCCTTATTTGCATTAAGAGAATCAGGACAGGAAAACATCCCGTTTATCGAATCTCCGGAAGTAAGAGAAAGAGACTTTGGTATATTTGCAAAAATGAATAAAAATTTACTCAAAAAATCCTTCGGTTACAAGGCTTATGAAAGAAAACTCCATTCTCCACTTGAATTTCCAGACTCTGGAGAGACTTTTAATAATATGTATAGGAGAGTTCGCAAATACTATTACGAGGTATTACTCCCAAAAGTTAATTCAGGGAAATCAATTCTGGTTGTATGTCATAAGTATATTATTGAGATGTTTGCCTTGATTTTAGCTAAGCTTAAGGTGGATGATTACTTTGATTTTCGTCTTCCAAATGCCAAACCAATGAGTGAAAAGGATTTAGTAGGTTATATAAAGTCTGAATCAAAGCTCTTAAAAGAGATTTCCGATCGTCTTACTTATTATTCTTCCTGGATAATCATAGCAGCCGCCTTTTTTGGCATTTTAGCAAAATCTGCCTTTGGCCTTCCATTAAATAGTTTTGCTTTTTTGATAATAACAAGCATACTTCTTGGTGTTAGTACTTTCTTTATTACACTTTGCTTAAATACAAATTCTATAATGAATTCTTTTAGTTTGAAAAAGCGATTTTTGGTTCTTTGGTGCTTAAAGTTTGCCTTAGCCGGAAGTTTGTTTCTATTAATGAAAGATAATGTAGCATCAAATTTGGTAATGCTTTTTCTTATGCCACCGGCATTTACAGCGCCTATGCTCTCTCTGCTTTGGGGCGGGAGTTTATACTTAGCTATTGAAAAAACTTTTTTGCTCTCTCTTGTGTCTCCTTTGGTTATAGCTGGACTCTTGTGTTTTAGTGACATTTCATTCTATACTTTATTTATGCCTTTTCTTGCTGTTATGATTATTTCCATGATTGTGCCTACATGTATAGCTCAATCTATCCGGATAAGGAAGCCGGTTGAGAGTAGTAAATTTGCCGAACACTGGAAATGGCTCGGCGTACTTTCAGTCATCCTGGTATCTTTTTTAAGCACATACCGTTTTACTCCGACCAACATATTTGATCTAATATTAGGAAATTTGGGAAATTCAACTCTCTTTCTTACGCAAGGGATAACAGTGTGTTCAATGCTTTTATTAATTAAAGTTTTTGCCTACTCTGCAAGTAAATTTAGTAAAAAAGATACCCCACACGCTACCGACATTTATATAACACATTCTACACCCAATATCTTCTTATGGATCAACTGCATTTCTTTCCAGGCTGATATAGTTTATATTGGATTCTGGGCTTCTATTGCATTTTTTGTGGGAATATTGCTGGACGAAATTTATTTTGTTTATAAATTCAATGGAATCATGTCTTCCAAAAAGAACAGGATTACCCATGTGAAGCCTGTCCGAGTGAGTTCTAACACCGACCTGGAACCGTGCCCTGTATCTGCATGAGCGATTTTTTTCAACCGCTGTCTTTATTCAGCGCTTTCCGGATGGTCGTGGCGAGATCATGTATCGCAATAGGCTTCATGAGATACTCCCGAATGCCGATCGCCTTGGCCTTTTTTCCCGAAATTGCCTCGCTGAATCCGGTACAAAGGATAATCGGGATGTTGGGCCTAATATCAATGAGCCTCTTAGCCAACTCTGTGCCTATCATATTCGGCATGGTCAGGTCGGTTATCACCAGATCAAACTTTTCCGGTTGCGCCCGGAATGCCTCCAGGGCCTCAACGCTGCTTGTGCGCACCGCAACATGGTAGCCGAGTCGCTCTAAAATCTGTTGCACCACATTAACGATCTGCTCATCGTCATCCACGAACAGGATATATTCTTTGCCCTTTGGTGCCGGCTCGATGGAAATGGTTTCAGGTACTTTTGCACTGACTTCAATTCGGGGCAGATAGATGTGGAATGTAGTCCCCTCACCAGGCTCACTATAAACAGTGATATATCCACCATGGCTCCTGACAATTCCGTGTATCACGGAAAGACCCAGCCCTGTACCCTCACCCGGGCCCTTGGTGGTGAAATAAGGGTCAAAGATCCGTTCCACGACAGTGCGGTCCATGCCATGGCCCGTATCACTTATGGCAAGATTCAGGTACGGTCCCGGGTTCAGATCCAGATTGGAGGGTAACTCAGGAGAATCAATATCCACCTCCGTCAGGGTCACTTCCAATATCCCGCCTTTTTCGCGCATGGCATGATAGGCGTTGGTACAGAGATTCATCATCACCTGATAGATCTGTGTGGGGTCGGCCAGGATGACCCCGCACTTGTTGTCTATGTTCTGACGAATTTCAATGGTGGTAGGCAATGATGCCCTCAGCAGTTTGAGCGACTCCTTTATAATGGGTTGAATCTTTAGTGGCTTACGTTCCTTTTCACTCTGACGGCTGAATGTAAGAATTTGCTGGACCAGACCCTTTGCGAGTTCCGCTGCCTTGAGGACTTCTCCCAGGTTTTTTCGGATCAGGCTGCCTTGAGGCACATCGGTTATAGCCATCTCAGTATATCCGATGATAGGAAGGAGAATGTTGTTGAAATCGTGGGCAATACCACCGGCCAGAGTTCCGATGGCCTCCATCTTTTGTGCATTTTGGAGTTGGGTTTGGAGTTCCTTTTTTTCTTCCCGTGCCCGCTTTTGCTCCGTGACATCCATTACATTTACCAGGATTGCCTGTTTGCCTACTTCCTCGATTCGTGTAGCCCGGAGCTCTACACAGACGGGCCGGCCATCTTTACGGATCCAATGGATCTCCCAGCCTTTCTGCGTGTCTTGCCTTAGATAGTTCTCTCCTGCTTGGCGCATCCTGTCCTGTTTGTCCTGTTCATCCGCGCTGACCATGTCCCAGAAATTCATTGAACAAAGTTCCGCCTGGCTGTAATCCGTAATTTCTTCCAAGGTCTGATTGGCAAAAATGATCTTCCAGTCCTTATCCGTGGACAAAATCCCGATGGGGCTTGTTTCTACAAGGCTTCGGTATCTCTTTTCCGAGGCATCAAGTTCCTTTGCCCTTTTTTGCAATTTCTTCTGGGTCTCCAAAAGGCTTATCAGGACTTGATTGAATGCATTGGCCAGGTTATGGAACTCAACATACTCAAGTTTTCCCTCTTGAAGCTGTAGACAAGGGCTTGAAGGTTCTCTGGCGATCTCCAAAGCTTGATTGGCCATACTCTCAAGAGGATTACTCACCTTTCGGGCGATCAGGAAGGAGACCAGAAGGGTCAAAAGAAAAATCGCAACGCAGAGAAAAATAAGTCTAAAGATCAGAGATGATTTTTCTTTTTGGAGGGGTTCGGAGGAAGCCGCATAAAAAAGGCCGGGAAATATTCCCGAAGGAATAAGATTCTCGCCAGGAAGCAGGTCTGCCAGGAGATGATCAGATCCTTTGGCTGTGAGATCCAGAATTCCTTCAGGGAGAGTTCTGCTCCGGCCTGTACGTATATCCACAAGATGCCCTGAAGTCTGAATAAGCAATTTGGCGTGGGATTTTCCGAAGATTCGTTGCAAGAAATGCATATCCTGGGACAGGTCATACAAGACATAGGCCGTGCCCAGACAATCGTCTTTTCTGTAGATGGGAATGGAAAAAAGCGAGAAAAACAGACCATCTCCGAAATCCTGGCATTTGATTTTTTGCAAATCCTTTTTCTGACAAAGTTTTTGCAAATATGGTTTCAAGGCCATCAAGCTCCCCGGCAATTCCGGGATAAACGTAGAGCTCCCCTCTTCTTGGACAAAAAAGAAAGCCCCATTGGCAAACGGGTATTGCCTTACCATAAGTTCCAGAATCTGGTTTTTCATTCCAAGCATCAGGCTTACCCGAACAGCATTGTTCAAGCTGATTTCCCGAATGCGCGTTTCCAAATGGTTAAAGCGATCGCTGAGGGCCATGCTCACTTCTCTTTCCTGTACCTGGAGCTTATTGTAAAACTCATGGTCCATGCTATTGCTGAGTGTAGCGTAAAGGATACCCACGACCAGGGTGAGGGATACCCCTTGAAAAATAACCAGGATCCAGACAATAAACCTTGAAAATCTTTTCTTTGAAGCCACTTAGTCTCCCTGAGCTACGGACTGTCTAAAACCACCTCGTCTGCGGCCATGAGAATATCCGGAGGGATTCTGATGCCCAGTTGTTCAGCCCTTTTCACATTGAATACCAAGGCATATCTCCGGGCTTCTTCTATAGGTATATTGCCTGGATCTTCTCCCCTGAGAATCCTGGCCACCATTTGACCAGCCTGGCAACCCATGGAGTAAAAATCCACAGCCGCCCCTCCAAACAGGCCCAAATAGGTAAATGCATAATTAAGGGCTATTTCAGGTTTTTTTGAGTTTTGAACAGTCCAGGCAAAGATTTCCGGGGCTGTATAGGTCTTTCCTTTACAGTCTTTAAGCAGGAGGGCCGCAGGATAAATGGCACCCACATCTGAATCCATGTTTGTTGCGCAAATCTCTGTTTTATACTCTTCCCAGTTCCTTGTTATTTTCATTTCCCAGTCACAGGCAATTGATCCTTCTTTGATCTCGATCTTAATCTGTTTTGAGATTGCCTGACCAGTTCGGGATGGATCCACAAATATCCTGATCTTTTTTAGACCTGGAAAGAGCTTTGCGTGGACTCGGATGGCATCAACAATATGAAGTTTTTCATAGATACCGGTGATATTGTGACCTGGATGTGACCTGGAATCGATGCAAGGTTTAATTAGGTTGTAGTGTTCCGGCTGACTGTTCATTCCTGAGAAAACTATAGAAACTGGTGAATCGACCAGATCTAAGGCAACGGTGCGAAAGGCATTATCATCTAACGTTACAAGTACCTGCGGACTAAAAGAACGGATTTTTCTCAAAGCTTTGCGAGCCTGCACCATCATGAGTTTCGGAGTGTTATTTTTTCGTTTGGTGTCCATATAGTACGCTTCGATTTCAAGACCTTCTTTTTTATTGAATCCGGCCTTTTTCAGCGCTGCAATAACACCGTCATGTTGCGGTTGGCCGCAGATATGGCCGGCCTCATAACTGTGCAGAATAAAAACCCTCCTTGGAATATCTGATGATGCATTGCTATTGAATAGTCCAAAGACAAGTAAAAAATTTATTATGAATAGGCCTTGGATTAATACATGTCTAATCTTGGGTTTCATTGAATCCTACTCTTATGATTTCAACCAGTAGTTTCCGGTTAGGTTCTTGCATATAGTTACTTTCGCTAACACCGTACTA
>CAZYEJ010000051.1:0-15192 GCA_964646435.1 uncultured Thermodesulfobacteriaceae bacterium | reverse complement strand
GAGATTATGGCCGACTTGCATTGCAGGGTGCCTGGCAGCCTCAGCTTTTGAAATAATTTTTTGTAACCGTTCACGGGATTACAACGCCTGTTTTACCGCAACCCACCGAACTGTAAGCGTTTACAGGGTGCTGCAGATGCGAGGCGGAGGGTACGCAGACGTACTCCCTGTACTTCAAGTGCCCGACAACAAAGCAGATGCGGTGCCCTGTGAACGCTTACAGATATCATTACTCTGCATGAACAAATAGAATGATTTTGGATGAGAGAACCCTTGAGAATCTACAAAAATTCCAAAGACTTTTCCACAACAACCGCCGGGGATCTTCCGGTTCTCAGCAAATACCGCGTGCTGGTAGCAGAAGATGTTACACAGGAGAGAGAACTGCTGGTCGCTTACCTCTCCGAATTGGGGCTGAATGCCACTGGTGCTGCAAATGGCAGAGAAGCCCTGTCTATCTTAATAAAGGACGATACAATCCGCCTCCTTATCACTGATTTGCATATGCCTGAGCTTGGTGGCCTGGAACTTTTACAAGAGGTAAAAAACCTGGCAAGGCCCAAGCTGTATTCTATTGTACTCAGCGGAATCAAAGACAGGCAGACCCTGATCAATGCACTGCAAGCCGGGGCTACTGATTACATGGTCAAGCCCTGCCATCCTGAACAGATATTTGCCAGATTGGCAGTGCTTGACCAAGTCATGGCACTTGAAGAAAAATATCAGGTACTGATCAAGGACCTGTTCGATGTAATGGGAGAGATGCTGGGCAGTCGTGATCCTTATAGTTTGGAACACAGCTTGAGGGTCACTGCCATATCCAAAAGAATAGGTCTTCGTCAAGGACTGTCATCAGAAGAACTGGAAGTCTTGGAGATGGGTTGTCTTATCCATGACATCGGGAAAATTGCAATACCGGACAACGTACTCTTAAAACCCGGCCGTTTTAACAATATCGACAGACAAATCATGAACATGCATCCAACTATTGGGGCAAAGTATCTTGCTACGCGCTATCCTGATGACAGAGTGACCGAAATAGTCCTTTATCACCATGAACGGCTGGACGGAAGCGGCTATCCAGTGGGCCTGAAAGGGGATGATATAAGCCCCATGGTAAGAATAGTGTCAGTGGCAGACACATATGAAGCCTTGATCTCAAAACGGCCTTACAAGTCCTCGATACCTAGCACTCAGGCCATAAAAATATTAAAAGACGAGGTGATAGAAGGACGACTTGACCAAAATGTCGTAGAAGCCCTGGAAGAGGTCGTATATGACTGGAATCCCCTGACTATACAGAGGCATCCATACAAGGAGATTGATGCCCTTGAAATCTTCAGGCGGATCACCTATTTCAGGGAACCTATGTGTAGCTTTTATAACTACCGTTATCTATTGACATTGGACAAAATCACTGATCTTAGTATAGATAGACTCAAATATTTTATGATCTTTATCAATTTCAAGAACTTGAAGCAAATAAACCGAAATTGGGGTTATCTCAGGGCAGACCAGATATTGGATGAAATCGGGGAAAATATACAGCAATCCATGAACGACTTTTCTGAGACAAATCGTGAAATAAATGGCGAGGCCATGCTCTTTCGAAGGGCATCGGATTACTTAATATTTGCAAACTATCCGCATGATTTCATGCAGCAGTTGTCCGACCTGATTCAAGACCAGTTAGATACATGCAAAAATCAGTGGGAACTTGAGACAGGTTTTCTGCTTGAATCTTTTCCCTCCACCTGTTCTTTGGAAGATGCCCTGAATCAGCTCCTGGGAACTAACGATAGAGACCTCTAATGACAGACCATGCACCACAGACAAAAAAAGGTGAACACTATTCAGTTGAACTAGTAACTGAAGTCATACGTAATACCCTTAAAAATTTAATCCAAAAAGGATTGCTGCCCTGGCCTGACATATATTCAACTGAATTCTGGCATGTTGTACATGAGAATGGTTACGACGAAATCATACTCAAAAAGATCAAGCCTCCCACAGTTCCCAGCCAAATAGTGGAGGGATTTCTGGAACAAACGGATCAGATCTTAGATGATGTCAAGGACACGGTCAGCTCCCTTGCGTCAGATGCAAAGGAATACGTGAAAAGTACAAGTGCCGACCTAGAATCACTTGAACAGAAGGTCCAACATGATCAAGAATTAAAGGGAGAAATCAAGCAACTCCAAGAGTACAATGAAGCCCTTTCATTGCACATTACACAGATAGAAAAGGAACTTATGGAGCAGGCCGATTTTATTAATGGTCTTCAAAAAAAGTTGCGCATAGATCACCTTACCGGTCTTCATAACCGCCGGGCACTGGAAACAGATCTGGGAAAAGAGATAGCCAAGGCCATGAGATACCAATTTCCCCTGTCGATCATAATGATTGACCTTGACCACTTCAGGGAAGTCAACGGCTCTTATGGATATCGGATCGGAAATAATGTGTTACAGAAATTAGCTGACATCCTTCGTAATGCTGTGAGAGAAGTTGATGGTATATACCGGTATGGTGGTGAAAATTTTGTCATCCTGATACCTCACACTAACTGCCATAATGGAATGATTCTGGCTGAACGCCTCAGAAAACGAGTGGCTAGACACGTATTTACCGTAAAACGAAAGGGTCATCGCTTAACAGTCAAGGCATCCTTGGGAGTTACGGAACTGAACCTGGAAGACACTGTGGACTCTTTACTTATTCGCACTGGTAGAGCACTTCACAAAGCCAAGACTTCCGGAAGAAACAGAGTAGTCAGTTTGTGTAGCGAGAATTCCCAATCAAATAACACATAAAAAAACCTCTGCCGGGAATCCCATACTACAGAGGCACTTGCAAAATTTTGAATTTTGCAAGTGCCTCTACTACTTGACGATCCACTCCTGCCATAGTAGCTAAAGTCCTACCCATTTCTATGGAATTGATGGGATGAATAACGTTTTATAAAAATAAAAAAACTGCAAGTAGGATTGAAATGGCAATCGTATTACCCTTTCGTGGAATAAGATACAATACTGATCAGGCCGGGGATATGGCCCAACTGGTAGCCCCGCCTTATGATATAGTTGATGATGAGAAACGAGATAGCCTTGTATCAAAAAATCACTACAACATTTTTTCCCTTGAATTATCCAAGCCTGATTTCAGCGGGACGCATAAGGTAGACAAATACACCTGCGCAAAAAAGAAATTAAAAAGCTGGCTATCCAAAAAGATTCTAGAGCAAAAAGATAGGCATGCTATATATCCCTACGATATCAGCTTTTCGACCCCAGGTGGCAATTCATGCAGAAAGGGATTTGTTGCATTGATACGCATAGAGGACTGGGAGAGTCGAGTTGTGCGCCCCCATGAACGAACCTTCGACCGAGTGACGGAAGATCGATTTCATCTACTGCAAGCCACAGAGGCCCAATTCAGCCAAGTTTTCATTCTCTATCGCCACAGCCCGGATGCTGCCGGCATCTTAGCCGAGTCCGAGAGAAAAAAGCTTTATACCGTAAAAGACGAGGCTGGGAATACCCATAGGTTATGGAAAATAACTGACGTGGACAGGCTGAAATCTCTTCATGAGTGTCTGCTGGAAACTGTTCTGTATATAGCTGACGGTCACCACCGCTACACCACTGCCATTAAATACCGAAACGAGATGCAAAAGGTTTATGGAAAAGATCCGTCAAAGCCATATAATTACCTGATGGTTTATCTCGTAGATGCTGAAGACCCGGGCCTTGTAGTCTTTCCGGTTCACAGGGTTGTCACCCTGCCGGAGGCCTTGGATCTAGAGCTCATAGAAGCCACGGCGTCTCAGATATTCGATGTTGAACAAATCTCTCATACGAAAGATCTGGAACCAGAGCAACTGTGCATCAATTTGATTCAATGCCTTGATGAAAAACCGCAGAGGCGAGGGATTGGAGTAATTTTTGGAAAAGGAAAAACAGCACAAATCTGGTGGC
This sequence comes from uncultured Thermodesulfobacteriaceae bacterium, assembly GCA_964646435.1. Taxonomy (GTDB): domain Bacteria; phylum Desulfobacterota; class Dissulfuribacteria; order Dissulfuribacterales; family UBA3076; genus UBA3076. The sequence continues at coordinate 11,215 of CAZYEJ010000051.1, read as the reverse complement.
AGAAAACAACAGATCAAAACAAACTACTGTCGCACTTACACCCTGCCCTGTCGGAACTCGACGTAATCCTGCTGGAAGAGGCCATTATTAAGGGAGTTTTTAAAATTAATCCTCAGAGCCTGGAGGCGGGAAAGACCATAAAGTTCACAATAGATGCACCGGATGCCGTTAAGGCTTTAGATGAAAACGATGTGCTCTTTATCCTTCGGCCCACACCGGTTAATCAGGTCCTGGATGTAGCTGATACAGGACTTATCATGCCTCACAAATCAACCTACTTTACTCCAAAAATCTTGACTGGCCTGGTAATCAACTCATTGGACAAGAATAAATCAGTGTGGACCCCAGGACCTTAGCCAAGAAAAAATTTCAGACGCTCCCGGCGACTCGAGTGTCTCAACCTGTTCAGGGCCTTTTTCTCTATCTGACGGATACGCTCGCGTGACACATTAAAGCGCTTGCCTATCTCCTCCAGGGTATATTCACTGTCCTCACCTATCCCGAAGCGGAGGCGAATGATCTTCTCCTCCCTTGGACTGAGAGTGGCCAGGATACCCTTAATCCGCTCTGTAAGTTCCCTCTCCCGCACTGTCTCGTAAGGAGAGACAATATCCATGTTTTCAATAAAGTCCCCTAGGGTGCTGTCTTCATTCCCAACTGGTGTCTCCAAAGAGACCGGCTCCTTTGATGCCTCCAGAATAGACAAAATTTTTTCCATGGGCAGCCCGGTTCGCAGTGAAATCTCAGCAGGTGTAGGTTCCCGGCCAAGCTCCTTGAGAAGGGCATAAAATGCCTTAAAGAACTGACTACGGAGTTCCAAAAAATGCACTGGAAGGCGTATTGTACGAGTCTTATCCAGGATGGCCCTGGTAATAGCCTGGCGTATCCACCAACTGGCGTATGTTGAAAATTTGTTGCCCTTTGTGTAATCAAATCTGAAAACCGCTCGCATAAGACCGAGATTACCCTCCTGAATAAGATCAGAAAGTGACAGGCCTTGATGCATATACCGTTTGGCAATACTCACTACCAAACGGAGATTGGCATTGATCATTTCATCTTTGGCCACCTCTATTCTTACCCGATGCCCTTTGACGACGACCTCAAGGGGTTTAAGACTGTCATCCTCGGAATAAATCTCCATAATACTGCTAACAGCACTTACTAAATAATTTAACTGCTGTTTTTTGGGCTTAAGGGTGGGATCACGACGCCTCCATGTGCGAATTTGCTCCCTCAGGGCCTCCATTGCAGGCACATCCGAAGGGTGTTCCATGATAGCCTTAATAATCCCATTAAAGCCATCTCTGATAGTACGGCTGAGATCGTGCTCCTTCTCAGGAGTAAGAAGCTCGAATCTTCCCATTTCTCGCAGATAGGTGGTAGTAATTTCCTCCGAATCAGTATGACCTCCGGCATCAAGAACCACTGTCGGAGTCTCAGATTTCTTATCCTCAGAAATAGCCTTCGATCCTTTTTCGACCAGACCTTTTTTCTCTGCGAGTTCTTTTAGAACCTTCTCTCTGGAAATAGTTACGAATTTTGGGCCATCGATGACTTCAATATTATTAAGGCACAGCAGATCGAATATCTCTTCAAGCTTTTCAAGATCCTTTTCCTCATCAGGTATTATTTCATTCAGTACCTGATAAGTAATAGTACCCTCTTGGCCTGCTTCAATCAGACGACCCAGATAAGCATTGGATGACTGGTTCTTTTTCTTGAGGACTACTTTTACGGCCATAGTTCCATCCGGCTAAAACTCTGTTAATTATTGTTCATCATATGTCAAGCTAAGCCAAGACATGGCTGATGCGGACCATGGCAAACAATTCCTTTGTTTGACCCATCTTGGTCACAAGACAAAAGCGAAGTTTAAATGATTTCCTGACTAATTGCAAACATTAATAAAAGAGTTTATGTCCGACGAGCTTGAATGTAAAGTGTCTAAAGTGAAAATTCTAGCCATACAAACAAGAACACTACTCCTTGAATTATAAAAAATACCCGTATACGTTCACAGAGTATTGGGGAGGGCTTCAAACGGCTCGATGAAAAAAGATTCCGGCTTTGGTGAGTCGACAGCTTGCATCTATGTCTTTTTCTGGTATTTATTAATTTCGGAATGACTTGATCTGCAAAGTCTAATCCGGCTCGATTTCGTAAGGCATTTTTGTTACGCAAGCTCATCGAGCGGCAAAAAATATAATTGGGGAGTATATGCATATGGAGCGGACTCCATTCACAAAAGAGGGTTTTGAAAGACTTAAAAAAGAACTTGAGACTTTGGAAAAAGTAGACAGATTTAAAGTAATCAAGTCTATTGCAGTGGCCAGAGCACACGGCGATTTATCTGAAAATGCCGAATATCATGCTGCAAAGGAACGACAAGGTCAGCTTGAAGCCCGGATCCAGTACCTTCATAGCAAACTCTCCGTAGCAGAGGTGATCGAAAGTGAAAACCAGAACTGTGACAGGGTTGTATTCGGAGTCAAGGTTAGACTGGAAAATATAGATAGCGAAGATGAGGTTATCTATAAGCTGGTAGGGCCAGACGAATCCGATGTGCAAAAAGGAAACATTTCGGTTAAGGCCCCTCTTGGCCAAGCACTAATAGGCAAATATGAAGGGGATGAGGTTGAAGTCCGCACGCCGGCAGGGCTTAGGAATTATGAAATACTGGAAATCTTTGTCTGACGTACTGCCCTAAATAGTATCTGAACAGCTTTTTCGTTCAGGCACTAAATACTTTCGCTGGGCCATCCCATTGGCACGCATAGCACAGGGCAGGGCAGAAGGCGAACCACTTTGTCCACTGTGCCACCGAAAAAAATTTCGTCGATCTGCCCCTTTCCTGTACTCCCATAACCGCCCATTAAAATAAGGTCGGTCTGAAGCTCCCTTGCTTTTATAGCAATCTCCTGAAATGGGGAACCGTAAGATACGATAGTATCTTTCACCAGACCATCACTGTCCCAATCATCCAAAAAATGGCGAAAGGTCTGTTTGGCTTGGTTCGTAAGCCGTTCTTTCACATTCTCGATTGATTCCTTGGTGTAATCAGCAATTCGAGAGACCTCACTTGAATCTATGACATAAATGAGTAATAATTCCGCCTTCCATGAAGAAGCTATTTTTTTCGCATACCTCAATGCATTTACAGCACAATCTGAAAAATCTACAGGCACCAGCACTAAAGATATTTCCATTCTGAATATACCTCCAAGTTTCCTTTTACATTACAAGAAAAAACAACAGACTAAAACCCTTGGCTCCAGCCTTTATCAAAAAAGCCTCATTGCACAGATAAATTGGCCAGTATGTGGTCTTGAATCCATTTCTGATCCCACCACTCTATAGGATTAACAAATACCCCGTGGACCATCATTCCGAAATGCAAATGATCCCCGCCGGCAAGGCCGGTCGTGCCGGTTGTCCCTATCTTATCTCCACGTTCCACCTTATCACCTGCTGATACCTGGATTTCGCTGAGGTGGGAGTACATACTGAAAAGGCCGAGGCCGTGATCCAGAATTACTGTATTTCCATAGATTCCCAGGTAGTCTGCAAACACGACAAGGCCGGTATTCCCTGCCGGGACCGAAGCATGAGAAACTGATGCAAGGTCTGCCCCCATGTGATATGACCGGCCAATTTCCTTACCCTTGTATAAGTAATGACGTTTATCTCCAAAACCTGCCCTAAAGGCAGACTTGGGAAGGCATACAAATCTTCCGTGCCAGAGGATTTCTGGGACGCTTTTCTTACAATAATTTTCAATTTCCTGATTGTTGCGACGCCTTAATTCGCTGTTGACTTGGAGAAATACTTCCAGGGGAGAGCCTTTGAATTCGGGGTATCTAGCCATGAAATCCGGCATTTTTTGCTCAAGGAACCGGTCACTTATATTTATCGTGTCTAGCTTTAGAGGCTTACGAAGGATACGATGGGGAAAGCCTACCCTGGCAACGTTTCCAGCTTGATCTATCGCCTCAATGAGTATCTTCTTTGGCTTACTGACATTGAAAGGAACCGCCACCATGGCCACGTACATATCCTCTGCCCCTCCGGGTTTTGGATAACCAGGGAAAAACCTTTCGTCTATCCAGACCCCTGTCTTGCCGGGTAACTCATTTACCCTATAAGATACAAGACCAGTACCTCCTATCCTTATATTATGGACAGTACTTTTTACTGCTATCCTTGGTGGTGTTATGTCTATTGGGACTTCAGCCTCCCAAATCTGCTCATTGCCTTTGAGACTATTTCGCCAGGACGAGTCCCTTGCGGTAATCCGGAGAAGGGCTTTACCCTCAGTCATGCCTAACTCGAACGGTTTGATGACCCAGAAGACTGTCTCGTCCTTTACCCCGGATCCCCTCCACCACTCCTTTATCTTGTAAATCTTAGGATCAAGTTCAAAAACCTTATCTCCCTGGCTCAAAACGGCAGAAATCGATCTTATTCCACTTCGGGCGTCTTTAACTTCAACCGTAAGCACGTACTCCCGCCCGACTGTCTCCGGGACTGAAACCACCTGCAGCTCCGGTGGACTTCCCTCCAAAAGAAAGTATCCAAGAAAACATCCTGTGGCTATAAGGGCAGCCAGGATTATTAATGCAGTGTAACCCAAAAATTTGCCCATTTGGCTCCTCCCTTGAAAATCACTAAAGGCCCGTCACATGTTTTTCTCTATCTTACCATTAAACTCGTTCATGGCAGCTTCAATACCCTTCTCCAGAAAACACACCAGACCCTTTATGCTGACATCAAGGACCTTATCTATCACTGGGGCCTCTTCCGACAGAAAAGGCGACAAAACGTATTTGTCTATTGGCACAGGACTGAGAGGCCTTCCGATACCGATCCTTAGACGGGGGAATTCTTTGCTGCCGATAGACCCTATAATGGATCTAATTCCTTTATGCCCTCCGGACCCACCCCCCTGTGTGAATTTAAAACTCCCCAGAGGTAAATCCAGATCGTCATGTACCACCAGGAGCTTGTCCAAAGAAATTTTATAGAAGTTAAGGACTGAGGCTACGGCGTCACCACTCCTGTTCATGTAAGTAAGAGGTTTAAGCAATATAGCAGGAATGCCCGTTACAAACCCTAATACACTCTCGTATGGAGGAAACTTCTTGTGCTGGATAAAATCAAGACCGAATTGAAGGGCCAGACGATCCAGAGCTACAAAGCCAACATTGTGGCGGGTATACCCGTATTGAGACCCAGGATTTCCGAGGCCTACCAAGAGTATCCTGGACAAGATCAGCCCTCACCTTCCATACCTGCAGATAATCCCAGATTACTCATAACAAATTATGAAAAATTTCCTTTTACTCAGATTCCTCTTCGTCCTCCTCAACCTCGGCTTCAGCCTCTTCCTCTTCCTCTTCCTCTTCCTCAGCTCTTGAAGCCACAATGGTCATCAAAGTCGTCTCAGGATCATCCATTAAGCGGACTCCTTCCGGAGCCGTAATATCTGAAACATGAACAACGTCTCCCAGTTCAAGATCAGAAACATTGATTGGGATGTTTCGAGGAATGGCCAAAGGAAGACAAGATATTTTGATAGTTCGCTGGATAATCTCCAAGACACCCATATCTGTTTCAACACCCTTGGCCTTACCCACTGCGGTAATTGGCACCTCAACCTGCACCTCTTCGTCCATAAGGACTTCATAAAAGTCTATATGGCGTATTTTGTCATCCACCGGGTGCAATTGCAAATCCTTAATGAGGGCAGTATAATTACTGCTGTCTCCATTGCTTTTCAGGTTCAAAGTAAAAAGCAATGGCTCCCCACCTGCCGATTTCAGAAGCTTGTTAAACTCATGAGTGTTCACAGAAAAAGATATAGTCTCGACCTTTGGCCCGTACAGCACTCCCGGGGTCTGCCCTGCATGACGGAGCTTGCGGGCCACCCCTTTTCCGGCCTTTGTGCGCGCCTGAATATCTATTGTCACGTTTTTCATTAAAAAACTCCCTTTTAAACAAATAATGAACTTACTGAATCTTCATCATGTATGCGTCTTATAGCCTCTCCCAAAAGGGCGGATACAGACAACACCTTGATTTTGTCAACCTTTTGTGCCTCTTCGCTGAGAGGAATGGTATTTGTAACTACCAAGGACTTAAGGACCGATTCCTTGATACGACTTATCGCAGGACCTGAGAGCACAGGATGTGTAATACAACCATAGACCTCCTTGGCGCCATGTTCCTTGAGTGCCTGAGCCGCCTTGCAAAGGGTGCCGGCAGTATCCACCATATCGTCCAGTATCACAGCAGTCTTTCCCTTTACGTCTCCAATAATATACATGACTTGTGACTCATTAGGCCGATCCCTGCGCTTGTCTATTATGGCCAGCCCGGCCCCGAACCTCTTGGCAAAAGCCCTGGTCCGCTCCACGCCACCCGCGTCAGGAGACACCATCACTACATCTCCTGAGAATTTTTTCCTGAGAGAATCGAGCAATACCGGAGCAGCAAAGAGGTGATCCACGGGAATACTGAAAAAACCCTGAATCTGCGGGGCATGGAGATCCATGGCAAGGACCCTTCTGGCACCTGCTGTGGTGATAATGTCCGCCACGAGCTTAGCGGAAATAGGGACCCTTGGGGCTACCTTCCTATCCTGTCTGGCATAACCATAATATGGCAATACCGCAGTAATTCTCCTGGCGGACGCCCTTCTCAAGGCATCCACCATTATGAGAAGTTCCATCATATTATCGTTTACAGGGGGACAAGTGGGCTGGATCACAAACACATCCGCCCCCCTCACATTTTCCCCTATCTCCACATACACTTCACCATCACTAAAGGTTTGCACGGATGCCCTGCCAAGAGGTATGCTCAAATAATCACATATTTCCTGAGCCAGGGCAGGATTAGCATTTCCAGTAAAAATTATCATATTGTTTATTGTTATTGACATAGGCTAAACCTTTAACATGTTAAGATTATTTCCTTTTTTAAATTCAAAATTGTGCCTGAACTGCTTTTCCGTTCAGACACTAATTACAAAACATAGTGGCTGGGGTGGGAGGATTCGAACCTCCGAATGCGGGCTCCAAAAACCCGTGTCTTGCCACTTGACGACACCCCAACAGCCCTTTTACTGCTATAAACTCTCTACCAATAAGGTGTGAAGGCCACTGTTGACTTCAAGACTAGAGGCTGCCTGATGAGCTGCTTCCTGAGACAGAAAGGACCCAAGGACCGTCGATCCACTCCCAGACATCAAGGCCGTTTCAGCTCCAAGTGCCATAAGCTCGTCCTTGATCCGGCCTATTTCGGGATATCCGGCTATAACCACCTTCTCTAGATCATTCAACCACATGGCGGCTTGTATGACCTCTCCGGCGTCAAAAATAGTGTCCTGATCCTGCCCTGTCAATACGTAATTTTTATAGGCCCATCGAGTACTTATGCTAAAACCAGGATAGACCAGCACATACCATCCGTGGGAGACATCAACGACCTCAAGCTCAGTGCCTATCCCCCTTCCTACTGCCGCAGGCGCCTCAAGAAGGAAAAACGGCACATCCGTCCCAAGACTACAGCCGAGCAAATGGAGAGATGCCGCATTTAAAGGAAAACCGGCCAACTCATTCAGACCTTTTAGCACAGACGCCGCATCACTGCTGCCGCCACCCAGACCTCCACCTATGGGAATCCTCTTTTTTAAAAGGATTTTAATCACGAGATCCAGACCGGCTTTTTCAAGGAATAGCTCGGCTGCCTGGTATACCAGGTTGTCCGGGCCCGAGATTAATTCACTGTCAGGACATTCTAAATAAATCCCTTTTTTTTTACTCTGTTCCACAGACAGCTCAATTTCGTCCCAAAGAGAAATTTTTTGGAACATTGTAAAAATAAGGTGATATCCGTCCGGACGTCGCCCATTAATCAGCAAAAACAGATTTATTTTGGCAGGGGCCAAAAGGCTCAAGGAACTCATGTGATGGTTACGTTATTGATTATGGACCTTTTCCAAGATCAGGATGTAGCCTTAACATACCTCATTCGCAAATCGTAAAGTATGTGCTCCAAAAAGCCCTTTTCGTCCTCAGCTAGATTTCCAGCCGTCTTTTCCTGAAGCATGGCCAAGGTATCTATAGTGTGTTGAGCAAGAATAAAATCCTTCTTTGTCTTGCCTGAGCCGAACTCCGGAATCTCACCCAGATGAACCAGGGCTGACGTATTAAGAGAGAACAAAAAAGTGGAAAAATTCACATCAGGAAGTGGCACTGAATCAGGCTTTTCCGATTCAGTGGACTTGGAGTCACTCGAATCTTCCTGATCCGGGCCTTTCTCGGCACCATGCCTCTTGCCCGTAACCTCGGAGTCTTCCCCATCACTGTGATTCATTGCTGTTTTCTCCTTAAATTCTGCGGTACTGATCGGACTTATTTAGAAGTTAGAACAAAAAATGATTTTGGGCAAGCCTTGCTTCCTTTTCTAAGGACCGTTAACGCCACTGATAATGTATCAAATAATGATTCAGTAACTCTCTGCACTTCTGCAAGTTGATCATAGAATCCACGAACTTTTGTAGGATCTATTCCGCTATCCAATCATCCAGAATACGCCCACAAGTGTCACGCAGCTTACCAGACTTGCGGCCGGTAGCAGTACCGATGCCAATGAAACGTTTCCACCATAACGTCTCAAGAAAACCAATCCACCATCCCATTCTACTCGAGAAGAAGCCGCATAAACAGCTTGTGGACTTACGCCAAGCTCCCGGGCAAGTTTACGGCCACTCTGTCTTAAATAATTCGTAAGCGTTCACAGGGCACCGCATCTGCTTGGTGCGACCCCATTCGCTATTCATTCACTAGTTTTGCTCCGCAGGACCGAAGGAGCGGATGAAAAGATCGCGGAGGGCCTGCCGGCCGTCATCGGAGAGGTAGCGGGTTCCGGTGCCGGCAAACGTATCTGAGGTAATCACCGGTGTGTTCTCAACCCATTGGCGGTCCTCCCAGGAAAACCACCCCTTTCGTTCCTGATCATAGACGCTCAGCGGCCGGTTAAATAGTTTTGCCAACTCGACCCCCCAGCCGGTTCCCCCCTTGACGGTGTTGTCCGCCAGTATCCAGCCGACTGCAATGACATGGTAGCCGCTATTGACCATATGAAAAATGGACTGGATGACTTTTCGGATCTTATCCGTCCGGGAGTAAGTACGTCTCATCCGCTTGGACACGATTTCCATGCTGACATCGCCCCTTTGCAGCTCTTCCCGGTTCAGTACCCGGAGGCCCCGGGTGCGCTCGGCATTGTGCCCTTCAAATGATATATTTACCTCTTTCATGTGCCAGGCCTCGGCAAGTTTGCCGAATTCCGCCTCAGCCCCCCTGTGGCCACCGCTGTACAGCGTGATTTTTGAAATGTCTGCCATTTTTTTATCTCCTGAGTTTTTTTAGACGTTGTGCGATTATGCAAAAAAACACCCCGCCGCGGTTCGGCAGGGCGAGCGGCTAAAGTAATTCAACTTTTCTGCATTGCAACCCTGGCCGTCATATTTTTCAAACAAACCTGCCCTGGAAAATCCAGAAACGCGAATACACTCTCATAACGCTTTCCATCTACTTCAAAAAGGGGAAGGCAAAGGTGGAGCTGGCCCTCGCCATCAGATCTGCCTTTCCTTAATCAACATGGTAACCCACGACAGCGTCCAGGCATGGGCAATATTTTCCAGAGGCTGTTGTAGTCCATTTTAAAGTGCAAAAAGCTCCAGCAAACAACTTACTGTCTTGATTTGAGCACTTTTGGAAATCACACCAAGTTTTTGAACTAGTCTGGATTTATCTACTGCCCGCATTTGGTCTAATAGGATCAATCCCTTTTTACCTTGAAAGGTGCATTGAATTCGAGTTGGAAAACCGAACCCTTTTGATGTCATTGGAGCAATGATAGAGATTTTTAGTGAAGACATTTCATCTGGTGAAATGATAACACAAGGTCTTGTTTTTTTAATCTCTGAACCCTGTGTTGGATCCAATTGAACTAACCAAATATCGAATCTATGAATATTCGGTTTCACCATTCCCAATTCTCATTATCGGTTAGCGGAGCATCCAGCCATTCCTGGTCAATTTGATCAGCTCCTTTTGTTTTTAGAGCTCTATCAAATTCATTTTTCCACCCCTGCCTTGGTTTTTGCAAAGGTTGAATTAAAAGCCCGTCATCACTAATTTTAAAAACCAGTTCTTTGTCCTCTAGTTGAGCCTGTTCAATAATTGCTTTTGGAATTCTTACCCCTTGCGAGTTACCGATTTTTATCAAAGTAGTCATATTTGCCTCCGATTGTGATTGATGTAATTACAATATAATTACTTTTGGGATTATTGTCAAACTCAAACGCCTTGTTAGGCACTTTCAGGACGCCACTTTATGTGTAGTTTTCGGTGATGAACCGCGCAATCACGAAGATAAAGATTAATAAGGTTCTGATAAGGAATACCTGTTTCCTCCGCCATGGCGCGAGGCGCGAGCATAACGGGTTATGTGATCGACGAGCAACGAAGAAGACGGCATAGAGACCCCGCAATATCTTGATGATAAATTTGTTGAAAAACCTGTTATCGCCATAGAACTGGCAATTAAGGAAATAGTCAGGCTGGGTGAAATTTCCCGGAATATGATAAAGTATGCCATGGATGGATTCATGTATAATGATGAGAGGCTTCTGAACCGGGTTGAAGAGTATGGAAAAGGTGTCCAAAGCCTGCGGGAGGCCATCTCCCGGTATGTGATCCAGATTTCACAGCAAGACCTGAGTAAGGAAGAGGCAAAGAGAATACCGATGTTGATACTTTCTGTTAACAATTTTGAACGCGTGGCCTGGCATTCTTTGAGGTTGCTGGAACTCGGTCGAACCAAGATATCCAAGAATATTCCCCTGATGAGCAGCGCCTTGAATGAACTCAAAAGAACCTATCGTGAAGTGGACACCATGCTTACCGAGGTAAGCAGGTACCTGCCTGAGTTTAAGCGCTAATGAGGAATTGAAAAAATTGAAGAATACAGACCAATGATACTAGGAAACAAGGGACGGAATAGGGGACGGGCGGAATTCGAACACGGCAATCTTGCCATTTTTGAACTTGCTTGAGCAATAATCGATTATTTTTTCAGTAAGGAGGCCAACCTATGGGTAAACTATTCGGTACCGACGGAATCAGAGGGGAAGCCAACCGCT
>CAZYEJ010000050.1:0-15308 GCA_964646435.1 uncultured Thermodesulfobacteriaceae bacterium | reverse complement strand
TAGTACGGTGTTAGCGAAAGTAACTATATGCAAGAACCTAACCGGAAACTACTGAGTCCAATAGAAACTATTATTTACAATATTGATAAAGGACTCCGGTCCTTAGGCCATAAGTCCATAGTTGCTTGCTCCGCTGATTCCTGTATTACTGGGGAACAATACGTGACCATCCGGCAAAGTTTTGGTGACTATGTGTGTAAAAACACCATGGAGCAAAAAACAGCCGTTAAGATACACCTTTTGAAGGCACTTGAACGGGCAAGGAGGGGCGACATTGATATTATCCAGATGCACGGATGGCTGGACTACATCTATAACGGTGTATTCAATCCGGATCTGCCAATCGTGATGACTCTTCATGTACCTGCCAAAGACACTTGGATTAGAAAAACCAGTATCAACGGCTTAACATCATGCAGAATCCATCCATGCATTTCGTGGCAATAAGCGAATACCAAAAACGGCAATATAATGGATTAACGAATATTAAAACTATCTATCATGGGATTGAAATACAAGACTGGGCTTTGGGTTCTTCACGGTAGAGGTATCACAAGAAGGTCCTGTCCTGAAAATTGAAGATTGCTGGAATCGTCAATCATCAATTCTAGAAGCTGTTTTAAAAAGCACTTTTTCATCTTTTTTTGCAAAATAATTGCGGAAATATTGTTTCATTGCAATACGTGCATAATGGTTTGCTCTTGTGCCTATATATTTTTCATGGGCTACAATAACTGATATGACAAGCTTTTCATGTCCATCTTTTTCTTCGGCAAATCCCACAAACCAGTCATAGCGGACATCATGTGCCTTGTTGTCAATGGAGCCGCTTTTGCCGCCTATATTAAGCTTGGAAAGGATTTGGTCTTTTCGGTAACCCCTGAAAGCCTTTCTGCAAGTGCCGGATTCTATTGTGGCCTCCATAAGATTATTAACAACCTTTGCTGATTTGGGTGTAATGGCCTGGTTAAGGGTGACCAAATGGCTGCGATAAATGACCTGTCCGGTTTCATCAGTTATCTGATCGACAACTGTGGGTTCTACCAGCCTGCCCTGGTTGAGAATCGCCGATGCTATCAATGCCCCATGGAGGGGAGATAATGTGGTTTCGTTGTTGAATCCGCAGGCAATTTCAGCCCACTGATAAGGTTCATCAGATAATGAAACATGACTTGGAGCAACTGGAATCTCAAAATCAATATTTTGGTTGAATCCAAAGGCCTCAGCATAGTTTTCAAGAACGGTTTTCCCAAGATAAAGCGAACCGATTTTCCCGAACACGGGATTAACGGAATGAGCGAATGAGTTCCTGAATGTTATCCTGTTGGTGTATCTGTTTGTCCGCTTTTTAAGCTGGGATTTATATAATGTGTGTTTCCTGCCATTGTATTTAAGTATGGAGCCTGAATTAAAATCACATTTTTCAATAGCCGCAGCAGCAGTAACTATTTTAAAAACACTGGCAGCAGGAAATCTATTGTCGATACATGGATTGTTATGTTGGTCTGTTTTGTCATAACTCACCATTGACAATATTCTGCCTGTAGTTGGATCCATTGCTACAATTCCGATATATCGAGCTGTAGATGGATCCAAATTATCCAGCATGAATTGCTGCAGGGGGACATCAAGACTGGTATTAACCCTGAAATTTTGTTCATTGAAAACAAAACTAAAACTTTTTTTCCTGAGATTTTCAAAGGATTCACTGTCAATCAGGGACTGAATATCCCTTTTGGTTATTAATTTCTTATGACTGTGATGGATATCAGCTTTGCTATCTGGTGTATTACTATTAAGTGTCTGTGTATGATGACATGCAATTCCGTTAAGACCACTGATTATTCCGCAAACAAAAATAAGCACAAAAAGAAGGACAGCAGAGTATTTAGGGATATTTCTGATAAATTTATTTACGGCAGCGGTCCTTTTCAGCTTTCTCTGATAGTTTCTCCATTGCGATCCCTTGAAGTTGGTTTGGTATGTTTTTGGTCTTTCTGGCATCATTTATATCTAGAATGAGCGATTAGATATTAGTAGGGGCAGACCTGCGTGTCTGCCCAAACAACGGGCGAATACACAGGTTCGCCCCTACAACGGGTTTATCGAATATTTACAGAACATATTGATTCATGGTTTTTTAACCGCACAGGTGGCAATTTTGCAACACTTTTTTCATAATACTTCCTGGATATCAAGAAATGCTTGACAGTCCGATAAAACCACTATATCTTGCGATTTATATTTGAGCATCCTCAACATGTTGGAGTTCTGTAGTACGAAATGCGGAGTTCCAGAAAGCCCTTTGTTAAGAATATCAATCCCTTTGAGAGGAAATATAAACTATGACAACTGTTGTTGAACTTCCCCAGCAGGCAGTAAGCATTACAGAGTATATCGGTCTGACCCGGATCCGAAAACGTGACCAGCGCCTGGTACCGTTTGAGTCATCAAAGATTACTTTTGCCATATTGAAGGCGGGTAGAGCCACTGGTGAATTCGAAGAGGATACTGCCCGACGGCTTACAATCCGGGTCATAAGCCTTGCTCAGACGGTGTTTAAGGATACTGTGCCAACGGTTGAAGAAATTCAGGACATGGTGGAAGAGGTGCTGTTGGCCTCCCCGTTTAAGAGGACGGCAAAGGCCTACATCCTATATCGAGATCGGCATGCGGGCATCCGGGAGATGGTCAAGAAGGCTGATCTTGACCTGGTAGAACGTTATCTGGAACGTCTGGACTGGAAGGTCAGAGAAAATAGCAATATGTCCTATTCTTTACAGGGACTTAACAACTATATCTCAAGTGAAGTCAGCAAGACTTACTGGCTCAACAAGATTTATACTCCGGAGGTCCGCGAAGCGCACACATCCGCCGCGCTCCATATCCACGACCTGGGCCTGTTGTCAGTATACTGTGTGGGGTGGGACCTTCAGGACCTGCTGCGATCCGGTTTCAGGGGAGCACCCGGCAAGGCGGAAAGCAGCCCTGCACGACACTTCAGGACTGCGCTCGGACAGATCATTAATTTTTTTTACACATTGCAGGGTGAGGCCGCCGGGGCACAGGCCTTTTCAAACTTCGATACCCTTCTGGCACCTTTCATCCGTTTTGACGGCCTTAAATACAAAGAGGTCAAGCAGGCCCTGCAGGAATTTGTTTTTAACGTAAATGTGCCGACGCGGGTAGGTTTCCAGACTCCTTTTACCAATGTTACGTTAGACATACAGCCACCGGGCACGCTGGCCCAGGAAAATGTCATCATCGGAGGTGAACCACAAAAAGAGATCTATGCGAATTTTCAGCACGAAATGATCATGTTTAACCGCGCATTCCTTGAAGTGTTGTCAGAGGGCGATGCGAAAGATCGGGTCTTCACTTTCCCCATACCCACGTATAACATTGATTCAAATTTCGATTGGGAGGCACCTGGCCTGGAGAGGCTATGGGAAGTCACAGCAAAATACGGCATTCCCTATTTTGCAAACTACGTAAACTCAGACATGTCGCCTGATGATGCCCGGTCCATGTGCTGCCGCCTGCGGCTGGATCTGCGTGCCCTTGAGAGGCGCGGCGGCGGGTTGTTCGGCGCCAATCCATTGACCGGGTCTATCGGCGTGGTAACAATTAATATGACGCGCCTTGGCTATCTGGCCACTGACGAAGACGATTTCTTCAAGCGTCTTGAACGGCTGATGGAGATTTCTCGGACAAGTCTTGAGACCAAGCGTAAGGTGCTGGAAAATTTTACAGACAAGAGCCTCTATCCCTATACGAAGTTTTATCTGCGCAATGTCAAGCAGCGTCAAGGCCAATACTGGTACAACCACTTTTCGACCATCGGGTTGACAGGAATGAATGAGGCCTGCCTCAATATGCTCGGCTGCGACATCGGCGCGACAGAAGGTTTAGCCTTTGCCTTAAGGGTGCTTGATTTCATGCGGGAAAAACTCAGTCAGTTTCAGGAAGAAACCGGTTATTATTATAATCTTGAGGCGACTCCTGCAGAAGGTGCGGCCTATCGTTTTGCAAAGCTGGACAGAGAGCGTTATCCTGATATCCATAGCGCCAATGATGAGACAGCCGATTCGAAACCTTTTTACACCAACTCAACACAACTGCCAGTCAACTATACTGAGGACATTTTCCAGATGCTCGATCTGCAGGACGAGCTGCAGGCAAAATACACCGGCGGAACGGTCCTTCACGTCTTCCTCGGAGAAGCCGCATCTGACCCGCAGGCAGTAAAGGCATTTGTTCGCAAGGTCTGCGAAAATTACCGCCTGCCTTATTTCACTCTTACGCCGACATTTTCAGTCTGCCCCACCCACGGCTACCTTCGGGGTAAGCAACATTGCTGCCCGGAGTGTGGTGAGGAAACGGAAGTCTATTCCCGTGTCGTCGGGTACCTTCGGCCTGTCAAGCAGTGGAACGAGGGAAAGCAGGCAGAATTTGCCTTGCGTAATTATTATAAAATAGATGAACAATTATGCGAATCGGCGGCCTAAACTCGTTCAGCCTCAGCGATTTCCCTGGCCATGTGGCAGCGATGGTTTTCACGCAGGGCTGCAATTTTCGCTGTCCATATTGCCACAACGGCTCCTTGATTCCCATGGATCCACCGACCAGTGCGCTGATTCCGGAGGAAGAGGTCTTTTTGTTTCTGGAAAAACGGCGCGGGCAGCTAAATGGTGTGGTCGTCACTGGCGGGGAACCGACGCTGCAGTCTGATCTTTCTCTATTTTTTTATCGTGTCAGGTCGATGGGTTACCAGATCAAATTAGATACAAACGGCAGTCGTCCGGAAGCTCTGGCCAAGTTGTTTTTAGAAGGTCTTGTGGATTTCATCGCCATGGACATCAAGGCCCCGTTTGAGCTTTATGACCGCCTGACAGGTGTGTGTGCACCTAAAGAGCAACTGGAAGAAAGCATCGCGCTAATTGCCCAGAGTGGTATTGACCATAAGTTTCGAACAACAGTGGTGAAGCCGCTGTTATCTGAGGACGATTTGCAGGCAATCCAGGCGATGGTTCCACACGGGTCAAGACATCATTTTCAGGAGTTCCGGCCTGAGAACGCCCTTGACCCTGCGCTTCGGGCTGCTGTTTAGGCCATCATTCGTTTTCATTGCCTGATAGCCTTTCCGCCACATCAAGTACAGCCCTTGCGTATGGGCGGCTGTAGTTATATCTGAGGATGACTGCCTCCTGCTCCTTGCGGCTGAGATTGTCTTTCCATCCGTAGTTTTTTATGTAATTTGCCATACTGGCAAGGGCATCGGGTTCTGAGAACAGATCTACCTTACCGTCGTGGTCTTGGTCAATTCCAAAACGAAGGGCATTTGAAGGCATAAACTGGCACAGGCCTATGGCCCCAAAGATCGAGCCCTTGATTTCCAGGGGATCTATTTTGTTTTGTTCAGAATAGACAAGAAGTGCCCTGAGTTCCTCATAGGCCCACTGGGACTTATCTTTGAGTTTCTTTTCCACGCGTCTTCTTTCGGTAGATTCAAGCAATTCAGGGGAAAGCCAGGATTTTATACAATTTATATCAGTTGCTGCCGCCATGCTTGCCAATATATTAAAAGCGCGATCAGGACCCAGGTAACGGCCAAGGTCTGTCTCTACAAGGAGGATTGCAACTTTTATTTCCTTGGGTACACCGTATTCACCTTCTATCCGGATTAGTAATTCTTTATGCGTATCTAAAAAAGTACCGGCCCTTGAGAGACGTTCAGGTCTGAGGAACTTACTATAATCAAGTTTGCTTTCTTTGTGAGAAAGTTTGCGTGGCATGACCCTGGGATTAAATTGGACTTCGGGTCTGGCAAATATGCTGCGAATTGTCGCCTCGTCCTCTCCATCCTTTATTAAATGTTCTATAAGAGGTTCCCAGACAGAGGCATTTACAGCCTTGGATGCAGGACACGAAACAGGATATATAAGAAAGGAAAGGACGAAGATAATAAGGAGAGATAGGGGAGATCTAACCCAGCCAGCCATCCGGACGTTCCCTAATTTTTCGTGTTTCAATCTGCAGGGTTTTGGGGGCTGAATTATTTTCAAGAAGTTGTCCCCATTCGCCTTGTTTTTCAATGTAGTCATCCAGTGCCTTGCCCGAGAGTCTGGATTTGGGCTTGAATTTCATGTTGAAAGGATTTTTGAATACGCCGTTTTCTTTGATTCGGTAGTCAAGATGCGGTCCGGTAGACAGACCGCTTGAGCCTACATAACCTATTATTTGTTTCTGCTCGACCCGGATTCCTTTTTTTATCCCTTTGGCAAACCTGGAAAGGTGCCCGTAATAAGTCTTGTAACCTCCAGGGTGTTTTAAGATAACTGTCCTGCCAAAGCCTTTTTGCCAGCCCGCAAAGCTGACCCTGCCATCTGCCGCAGCCATTATGCGTGTACCTATGGGGGCCGCAAGATCCACGCCAAGGTGAGGACGATAGACCTTGAGGATCGGGTGCAGACGTCTCTTGGTAAATTTGGATGTCACTCTGTAGACAGAAAGAGGAGATCTTAAAAAAGAAGTCCCGACCTCCTGGCCGGTGGAATCGTAGTATTTCCCATTGGTTTGGCCTTTGGGCCTGTAATAATAGGCGTCAAAGCCTTTGTAATGATTTTTATACTGTGCTGCTACTATTTTGCCATAACCCACAAAACGATCGTCCTTGAAATATTCCTCAACGATTACGTCAAACCGGTCGCCGAGCCTGGTTTCAGTATTAAAATCCAACCTGGATGTAAATATATCTGTGAAAGCCATGGTGAGCCTACTGTTGGCCCCTATCTTTGAGAAGGCGGAAAACAGGGAACTGTCTATTATCCCAGATAGTTTTGTCAAACGGCATTCCAGCAAAACCGAGTCTCTGAAGGCACGAAACTTACTTTTGCTGTCCTCATTGGGCTCTAATGCATAGATTTCAAGCGAACTCCTTTCATAAGTACATCGAATGAGTCCTCCGCAATCGTCCAGTGAAACACAGAAAGAATCCCCCGGCCTGCATTTTCTGAAATCAACAACCTGTGAAAATCCTTCAATGACCTGAGATTCCAGGGCACTATCCACCTTGTTTCTTTCCAGTGCGTGGGAAAAGGTCTCGCCGGACCTGATAGTGCCTTTGACTATTACAGCCGGTTTTATTTCCGCTGTGTAGCCGGCAAAGGTCTCAGTATCTTTGTTTCCGACCGAATCAGCCTGGTTTGATGTGAATGTATCTTGATCGGGCGAGGTTCCCCGGAATTTATAATCGCTTATCTGGTAACCGACTAACAGGATACATAAAAATACAGAAAAAAGGATGGTGTTACGAAAAAAATTATTGCTCACAAGTAACCGCCCACGTGTGTAGAGGTTCAGGGTTCACCAAAATTTGTGGTCGATTTTTATCACGTATTCGGCAGGAACACAACAGTATTGATTATTTCTGAAACAGATCTCCAAGGCCTCCGAGCACTGATCCTTCCCCCCTGGTGCTGGACCCACCGGTGTTTTGTGGTGCAGATTCGTGGATTTTGCCGGCAAGTCGGGAAAAGGGTAAGGATTGCAGCCACACATGACCCGGTCCGGTAAGGTTGGCGAAAAAGAAGCCTTCGCCGCCGAAAATGGCTGATTTAACATTTCCAATATACTCTATGTCATAGGATACAGTGCGAGTAAGGGCTACCATGCAGCCCGTATCAACTCTCAGGGTCTCTCCAGGGCCAAGCTGTTTTTTCACAATGGTTCCCCCTGCATGGACAAAGGAAAGGCCATCACCCTCTAGCTTCTGCATAATGAATCCCTCTCCGCCAAAGAGGGCAGCCCCGATTTTCTTTTGAAATGCCAAGCCGATTGACACGCCCTTTGCAGCGCAAAGAAAAGCATCTTTCTGACAGACTATCTGGTTGTCATAGTCCTTTAAGTCCAGGGGAATGATCTTTCCCGGGTATGGTGCTCCAAAGGCAACTCTTGCCTTTCCGTGGCCTTGCTGGGTAAAGACCGTGCAAAAAAGACTCTCACCTGTGATCAGCCGTTTCCCAGCCCCTATCAATTTGTCAAAAAAACCTCCGGTCTGCGAGGATGTGCTGCCGTCGCCGAAGATTGTCTCCATGACTATTCCATCCGTCATATACATCATTGCCCCGGCCTCAGCCACGGCGCTTTCACCGGGATCCAGCTCAATTTCCACGAACTGCATTTCCTGCCCGAAGATTTGATAGTCTATTTCATGGGCCGTCATACCATGGGCCATGCCGGGAGTGGGTAGCGGAGGTCCTATGTCGGGTCGTTGAGTATCCATATTCAGCTCCGGTATTTGGGAAATAGACGTCCAGTCCGCCATTC
The DNA here is from genome assembly GCA_964646435.1 of uncultured Thermodesulfobacteriaceae bacterium. GTDB lineage: Bacteria > Desulfobacterota > Dissulfuribacteria > Dissulfuribacterales > UBA3076 > UBA3076. The sequence continues at coordinate 6,980 of CAZYEJ010000050.1, read as the reverse complement.
CTTCCTTCCAGACCAATGTATCCGTGCCAATACGCCCTGAAGCAAGATGTGCGTTTATCTCTTCGGCCGAATATGGTCCCTGGGTCTGACCATTCACTGCTATGTGCCATGTGCTCATAGGATCTGTTTCCTCCCTTTACAGAAATTTTATCCAGGCCTTCCTGTTCCTTGGGCCATCGAATTCACAAAAGAATATCTTCTGCCATGTTCCGAGACACAACTGCCTGTCTTCGAAAATTACCTGTATTCCTGATCCCACCAGTGATGACTTAATGTGGGCAGGCGAGTTTCCTTCCAAATGATGATAGTCATATTCCCATGGAACTATCTCATTCAGTACAGAGATTATGTCCCGTCGGACTGCCGGATCTGCACCTTCATTAATGATCAGACCTGCTGTGGTATGGGGCACATAGATAAAGGCAAGACCATCACTCATACCTGCCGAAGCTATAGTTTGCTGTATCTGTCCAGTAATGTCGATTAGTTCGGTTCTTGCCTTACTTTTTATCGAAATGGATTCCATGGTTCTTGCCTCCCGATTTTTTAAACCGTTGTAGTTGTGTTCGATAGTAGTCTGCTTTTGAAGGATCTTTTTTCAGGGCCTCTTCCTCTGTTGCTATGGCCTTTTCCACATATCCATTAATAAAGAAGCTCTCAGCAAGGGTGTCCAATATGTAGCCTGCGGGCTTCAGATTGGCGGCCATTGAGGCGAACATTAGTGCCTCTTTCGGTTTTTGGAACTCAGGGTCGTCTGCAGTAGCATAAATCCATGCGATGTTGTTCAAGATATCAGGATTTTCAGGTGCCAGATCAAGGGCCTGTTTATAAGCCTTTACAGCCTTGGCGTATTCTTTTTTTTGGGCAAAGATCTGACCCATAATGACATACAATTCCGGTCGTTGTTCTCCATTGCTTGTGAGTTGTTCAATGTATAGCTGAGTTAAATTGTTATTGGCCGAGTCTTCCCATGACTGTGTGGGCATGAGGCTTGGCATAATTATAAGCAAGCTTGCAATGCCAATGAATAGTCCTTTGTTAAGAAGCAGCTTTTTTTCATATTCGTCCCTTACTATCGGTCGCCGGGCAACTTCATCCAGGAAATTCACCCTCTCTGCAATACTGAAGTGATGCCAGTTGGGCTGGTTGCGAATATCTCCTGCCAGGATGGCAACCTTTTCCAGGGCGTTGATAAGATTCCATGGGTGCCCTTGTGTTTCAAAGACAGAGAGATCTGCTTGACGTTCAAAATTCCGCATGAAATAACCCATAATAAAGCGAAAATACAGGACAAGCAATATTCCCACTGGAAGTATTGCCAGGAAAGAAATAAGGGCATTGGGCCAGTGTTGGAGCTGGGTCAGTATCTCAAGAAATAGACGGCGGGATATCAGCCATGTCCCTATGGGATCTAAGAGACGATATACAATGACCGTGAAAGTCCCCAAGAAAAAAATATACCAAAGCAAGTGCCTGTGGCGCAGGTGAGCCACTTCATGAGAAAGGACTGCTTCAATTTCCTGGGGGAGAAGGTGTTTTACAAGGCAAGGGGTGAAGAGTATATAACGAAATCCGGGGACAAGTCCCAGGACGGCAGCCGTGCAGAATCTGCCTTCATTCATGGGCCATATGAGGATTTCTTTGCAACTTACATTGGTGCGTTTGAGGAAATCTTCGATCAGGTTCCTTAGAGGTCCCTTGGGAAAAGGCACGCATCCCCACATTATGCGCACCATTGGCGGCATAAAAACCAATATTAATATTAGATAGAAGACAGAAGATATTAATTCTCCAATTGGCTTCTTGAGCAGTTCCTGAAATTCATTGGAGGGGATTGCTCCTAAAAGATCTCCTAATATGGCCAGTATCAGATAGAGGACCAGAAAAGGGAGTATAAGTCGTACCTTGAATTCCAGGTCTTCACGTAAAGGAGGTTCGGAAAGGCCTTTTCTGCGAAGCACCCACCAGTATGAAGTCAAGAGGAGAATGAAGTATAAGATATATAGGCTGATTCCTACGATTTCAATTAATGTTGGAAAGAGAGAGACACCTGGTAAGAATAGCAGATAGGTCTTTATGTCCAGCAGGTAAAAGTCAATTATCAAGGGGATCTGAGAGGCCCATTGAAGCCTATAAAGGACTGGGGAGGGTGCCTTGCCGGCATCTGACCGATTTAGGATCCAGGCCACCAGGGCTGTCCAGCCTAAGGTCTTTACCAGCCACAGAAGGAGTATGGTTCCAACGGATAAAATCGGTTCCGGACCGGACGGCGCCCCGGCTACCAGAACCAGGGCTATCATCAAGAAAATGATTTGACTATAAGGCATATCAACTACAGGATAGCATCCTTTGGGCTAATGGAAAAGAAACGGCTTACCCGTTATTGTTTGTTCGGAAAAGGCCGATGATAACATTAGTACCTTAGTTCAGTTTAGGTACTAATCCGGCTTATCCTGGTAAGGAAATTGTCCAATGGACTGGAAAATAGACTGGGCTGAAATTTTTGAAAAGCTGAAGACTGAAAACATTATCTCATACGTGTCAAGCCTTGATCTAATAAGTTTGGCCGGCAATCCATACGTAATAGTGCCTGTCATTCTTGTACTGTGTTTACTCGTCTTTTTCAAGTTTGTCAGGACTTTGGCAGTACTGATTGGCACTGTCGCCATATGTTTTGCATTGAGCTATTCTTTGCCGGGAGAGAATCAGGAGGTGATTGTTGGGGATATTGCCGTTTTGGGAGCGGTATGTTTTTCAGTTGCCGCTTGCTGGATATATATTTTTTATATAAGAAGTGATTGATGGAATATGTTATTTGATTCAGAAAACAGTTAAAGGTCTTCTGACAATTGGTTTATAGCAGTCTGACTACCGGGTATGCCGGTCCTGTCGGGGACCGGTTGATATCCATATATGAACGTCTCTTATCGGCTTTTGGGCCGCAGGATTGGTGGCCCGGCGACTCTCCCTTTGAGGTGTGCACAGGTGCAATTCTTACCCAGAATACGAATTGGGAAAACGTACGAAGGGCTATTTCAAACCTGAAGAATAAGGATCTTTTGAGGCCCAGGGCCATTTATGAACTGTCAAGGGAGTCGCTTGCCCTGATTATCCGGCCGGCCGGTTATTACAACGTAAAGGCCGGGAGACTCCAAAATTTCGTGACCTTTCTGGTGGATGAATTTGGGGGCGATCTGAACACTATGTTTTCAATGGGTCTTGAGACATTAAGGCCAATGCTTCTTGATATTAAAGGCATAGGCCCGGAGACAGCGGACAGTATCCTGCTTTATGCAGGAGAGCTTCCCAGTTTTGTAGTGGATGTCTATACGATAAGGGCACTTATGAGGCATGATTTCATAGACGGGAATACCGACTATGAAGGGGTTCGCTCCCTGTTCATGGACCACCTTCCATCCGATGTAAAACTCTATAACGAATATCATGCCCTGTGGGTTATCCTTGGCAAGAGTTTCTGTAAAAAAACAAAACCAAGGTGTGAGGAATGCCCATTAAATGGACTGTAATCGTTCACGGGGCACCGCATCTGCTTTGTTGTCGGGCACTTGAAGTACGGGGAGTACGTCTGCATACCCTCCGCCTCGCATCTGCAGCCCCCTGTAAACGATTACGGTTCGGTGGGTTGCGGTAAAACGGGCGTTGTAATCTCCTGAACGGTTACAAATGGAATATAGGACCTTTTGGAAAATTATGGGTTCTATAAAAGGCCTGGATGAATTAGTCTATAATGAGTCATGTCTTACAGGTATGAGAGAATTTTATACTGGTTTGAGGCCCGGAAACCTGCAGCCTCTGTCAGAACACACGTCCTTTTGGCGACCCTTATGTGGACAATCGTGGGTCTTTTTCTGTTTGTGCGGGGTGCCGGTAACATGATGAGCTTACCGGGGACTGTGAATCCATGGTGGCTTATCGTTGCCACCCTCATTGGAGTGCTGAAAGGACGGTTGATTTTTGACAAGACCGCGGTACGGGTAATTTCCCGGATACTGAGCAGGGAAGGGGCTAGGTGCCTTGGAGGATTTCTCTCTCTTAAAAGCTGGGGGATGATACTGTTTATGGTTTTTTTGGGCATATCTTTGAGAATCAGCCCCTTGCCCGGAGTACTGGTATGGGGAATTTATGTGGCAGTGGGCGCCGGACTTTTCTTTTCCAGTCGTTTGTTTTGGAAGGAATGGATCAGACAAGGACACTCAGCCTAATATTTCTTGGCTACAAACAATAATCCCTTAACCGGATCTCCTGACTCCTTTCTGATATCTGCTTTGGCTTCTTCTAATATATGTAACGCATGACGGCTCAGGATATCCTGAATATATGTCTGCGAGTGGGCATAGCGACCGCTGGGAAAGAGTCGGTGCTCCATGCTGTTGTCATCCAGCCTTTCTACTGAAAAGGCAATGATCCCGCCGTAATTGAGATAAGAAGATGCGGACTTGATTACAGGGTCCAAATTTCCGAAATATACAAAGACGTCAGAACTGTATATCAGGTCAAATTTTTGGGGGAATTTCCAGTCTTGAAATATGTCAACGGCCTCAAGCCGGTCGTAGATTTTTTTTCCCGCGGCCTTTTCGAGCATCTTTAACGATACGTCGACTCCTATCAGTTTTTTTGCAAACGGCCGATAGAATTGAGAGCCCAGGCCGGTACCACAGCCCAGGTCCAAAACTGTCATTTCTTCAGTCAGATATGGGCGCACAAGGTCAAAAAGCAGTTTTGGGGTCTTGTATTCAAGATTTTCAACCAGGGTCCTTTCAAAAGTCCCTGCGCACTCATCAAAGACCCTGCGCACGTATTCCGCCGGGGCGGCATCAGGAGTTTCCAGTGTACCCAGACTTTGGAGCATGAACATTGTCGACTTATCATCCGGTTTGGTCTTAAGGACCTTTTTGTAATGATCCTCAGCCTCCTTGAATACTCCGAGCTTTTGTAAAGAAACCCCAAGGTTGAAGTGGGCGGATGCATAATCCGACCGTATCTCAATGGCCTTTTTATACGACTTTGCAGCGTCTTGAATCATATCAAACTCGTCCTGTGCCACGCCGAGGTTGTTCCATGCCTCTGCCATGTCGGGAGCGAACTCCACTGCTTTGCGAAAACAGGATAAGGCTTGATCCAGGTCTCCAGTCTCCCTGTATGCAGTACCCAGATTGTTCCATGCTTGACCAAAATCAGGCTGTTTCTCCAGTATGGCCCTGTAAATGCTTATAGCACCCTTATGATCGTTCTTTAGCTGCTTTAGCCATGCCAAGTTATAATATGCCGGGGAATAGGGATGTCTACTAAGTTCTATTGCTTTCTCAAAGGCCTTGTGGGCTTTATCTAGTTGGCCCTGGTCTATGAATACTGTTCCAAGTGCATTCAGTACTGTTCCCCAATCAGGCTTTTTTTTCAATATTTCCAGATAGCCTTTTTCCGCTTCAGCAAGTCGGCCTTCCCTGTGGGCTAAAGAAGCCTTTTTAAGAAGATGTTTCGGGGTATATTTTTTGCGTTTCGACGGGATGGAATACTTCAGCGCGGCCTTTTTTGTTTTTTTACGAATACCCATATTGGACTTCATAAGCTTTAATAATTCGCCTAACTAATTTCAGTTCTACTGATGATAACATCATTATCCTGTTATCCTGTCAAATATTTTGTCCATAGCGTCTTCATAGCAGACATTTATGGCCAGTGCTCGCCCTTCTTTTTGAGCAATGAAATCAACCTCTCTTTTATTTTTCCAGTAGTGGACTTCATAACCTCTGCGAAGGAATTCCAGAAAAACCAGATTTTCCTCAAGCCTTCCAATGCTTTTGAAAAGAGAAAGGCCGCCGTGCGCCTGAGGCCGTTATCAAGACAATAAATTTTTTTTGGATTCTTTTCCTGGACCTTCAGAGAATAAGAGAATTGGGGTATCAGAAAGATGATTTCGGACTCAAGAATGTAAGACAGATAGTCCTGAAGGGTCTCCCTGGAGGATTTCAATCCTGACTCCAGGGAGAGATAAAAACGGTTTACAGAAAACAGATTCGAGATATTTGTCTCCCTATCCTGGACGACAAGCTTTTACCGGATAATGTATGTTTCGTGCAGTTAGTAGGCTATAACTAGCTTAATTCCAGCTAAAGATAAACTTGATTTTGATCTCATTTTGGACTATATTTTGGACTAAATGGGGGGCGATTTATGAAATATAGTCAAGCCATAAAACCAATCAGTTATTTGAAAGCACATGCATCAGAAATTATCCGGGACATTTCAGCAAATCAAGATACCATGATTATTACTCATAATGGAGAAGCGAAGGTGGTAGTTCAAGATATTCGAGTCTTCGAGGAAACACAGGAAAGTATGGCCATACTGAAGATGTTGGCACAAAGTTCTGCAAATATTAAGAAGGATGAATATAAACCTCTTGATAAGGCTTTTTCTGATCTGAGGAAAAGAATTGAGGATGCTCAATAGAAATGAAATATGAGGTATTCCTGACAAATGAAGCAGAAGAAGATATTATGGATATATACAACTATGTTTCAACTCATGATTTGCTTGGCAGAGCGGATAAATTATTCGATAAATTGAAAGATACTTGTCTTAGTTTAAATGAATTCCCTGAACGCGGCTATAATCCTCCGGAGCTAGAACGGATTAATGTTTTTGATTTTCTTGAAATCCATTATAAACCTTACAAGATCATATATCAGATCAGAGATCATAAAGTATATATTCATTGTGTAATTGATGGAAGGAGAGATTTACAGGAATTGTTGCAACGAAGATTGCTGCGATAGATGCAAAGCGCAAAATTTATAACTTTTCTTGGACAATATCCGTTTCATGCGTTAAGTTTTTACCAAAACTGTAACCATTCACGGGGTTACACGCCCGTTTTACCGAACCCTGTGAACTGTAAGCGTTCACAGGGTGCTGCAGATGCGAGGCGTACGGGTACGCAGACGTACTCCCTGTACTTC
>CAZYEJ010000049.1:0-16419 GCA_964646435.1 uncultured Thermodesulfobacteriaceae bacterium | reverse complement strand
CAGCAGTCCTCTGGAAATACCAGCACGATCGGCCAATTCCTGAGCAGTGAGCTTGCGCTCATTACGCGCTTCGCGGATCAATGCTCCTAGCAAGGTAGCCGCATCGCGGCTATAGCGTGAGTAGGCGCGTGTGATGGACTTTGGCATCATTTTCCCTTTGGTTCGCATATAGACCATAAGATAGCTTGATGATTTTTCTATGAACCAGAAATAATGAATTTTTATCAACGGGTGACCCCTTTATTCTCTTTTGATCAGCCGAACCGCGTAGTACGGACCCGTACGCTGCGTGGTGTGGGAGGGGCGCCCTGTGAGGGGCGTCCCTATCCCGATATCTTTTGGTGATGAATTATCTCTATCTCATTTTCTTGATATAGGGGGTTTGACTTAATCTTTTAAACTCTGTTAAAGCACAGCAAACCGTAGATAACTGTCAACACTAACGTGTAGGCGATAAGAACATAAAACCATTTTCCAGCAAACTTGGGAGTTCTTACAGGAGCTAAATTAAACACCAGCAATACCATCAAAAGTGCGTAAATGATTATTGAAAACACCTTATAATTAATAAAGCCTTCAAATAAAAACACAAAAGCAAAAATAATAATATTGTTATCTAACGCCAGGCCCATGTAGGTTTTATCGTCAATCAGACCGAAAACATTGAAGTAACTCAATCGGATAGCACTAACAGCAACAATAAGAAATGCTCCCGGCAGGAACCATGGGCTGAACTTGCCATAGCTTAAGAGAAAAATAGCTGGAAATACTCCAAAACTTACAATGTCAATAAGCGAATCAAGCTGCCCCCCAATGGCTCGGTGGTTATCTGTTCTCCCCTTAATTTGTCGAGCAATGATTCCGTCAGCCCAGTCAAATAAAACAGCCCACAGAACTCCAATTATTGCGACAGGAAAAATGCCCAGAATCGCATAGTAAATACCAAGGACTGCACACAACAGACCTGCAAGGGAACAGATATTAGGAAGATCTTTAGCAAAATAGAGCATTGTGGGTGCATGTGGTTTAGGATTTGTCATTATTTTTATGCTTGTCGGTTTGTTAAGTCCATTACATGGGTTAACGCTTCAACTAATTTACAATTCTCTGTTTCTGTACGGCTGGCAATACGAAGATAACGATCTGAATCAGGTTGAGTTTTGCCCGAGCAGTCCTTTATATACATATTATGTTCAATAAATAATTTTTTCGTGATTTCTGGAGCACTTTGCGCATAATCATGTAGATGACAAAAAATAAAGTTTGCATCAGGTTTAAAAACAGTCATGCCTTCAATGCTGCGAAGTTTTTTGTACAAGCCATCTCTGTCAGTTCGCACTTGTTTACAGCTTTCAATAAATTCTTGTTTGTAATCTGGCAAAAGCCGTAAAAACTCTTCTGCAAACCCGTTAATATTCCAGATATGCACGCCATTTCTCACAACTTCAGCAAATTGTGAATTTGCAGTCAGCATATAACCGATCCTGAGTCCACAGATACCGTAGGCTTTGCTCATGCTTTTGAAAATTGTTACATTTTGGTATTTTTCGATTTCTTGTTCCATGCTTTTTTGATCAGCATTCTCTGCAAAATCTAAAAAAGATTCGTCAATAATCAGCATGCAGTTATTAATTTCAAGTTTTTTTGCAAGACGAATGAGATCGGGCTTGGGAATCAACAAGGATGTTGGGTTGTTAGGCGTTACCACAACAGCTACATCAGCTTTTACCCTGATCGCTTCCGTAGCAAATTTATCAACATCTATTTGGAAGGATGGAATTTCAAGAGGGAACTCAACTACTTTGCCTGGAGAAGCAGCATTGGCATATTCATTAAAAGAAGGCACTGGAACGATTAACTTGTTTGATATGTGACCTGATACTATTTTTATTAATTCAGCAGCCCCATTTCCCACAACAATTCTTTCAGCAGGTTGGTTAATTATTTTGCCAATAAACCCAGCCAAGGCATCTTGTGCCACTGGATAATTCAGAACAAGGTCGTGAACTTGATCTTTAAAATTTGTAAAAATAGCCTCTGGTGGGAAATAGAGATTATAAAGATAGGCATGATCTACAAAATTATATCGATAATAACCACCATGTTGGCCGGAGATGAAGTCATACTTTTCAGATTGAGCCTTATAATTATTTTGTGTCATATGAAATTCCTGTTATTTTTTTAGTGATGTTCGGTGTTGCACTATTGTTCAATTGCATGGCCCAAAAAACAGGTTATGAAATATGAAGAATTTTAGTGGCTGTATGATTGTATAATGGAAATAGTTTCTCAGCCTTTGCCAGATCTTCGATATTGTCTATTTCATACCATGGTTTGCTGTCAAAAGAGACCATATCCAAAGAGAGACTGCCATCAGCAATCATTTCCGCAAATATGATTTCGTAATAATCGTTTGTTTTGCCATCTGAAATATGCTGATCTAATTTTTCGACAATACAGTGCCACGAACTAAGCGAAATGCAATAAATATTAACTGTTTTATATGAATCCACAGTAAGGGGGGCTTTGTTGTCTTTAAAAAATGCGTTAACACGTTGAGATCGATTGATTGTAACACATGTCCCATGCATCCACGGTTGCATCTTTGCAACAGCTATTTTATTAGGATACAGCATGGATTTCAGAAGTGATTCATCAAACACAAGATCACTTTCGAGTAGCAGGAATGGCTCATTGATAATTTCACGTGCCATCCAGAGAGAATAGATATTATTGGTTGTCTTGTAAAGCGGACTGAAAATGTAGTCGATTGAAATGTTACCTATCTGAGTCCCCAAAAAATCTTTAATGCAATTTTCCAGATATCCAGTAACAACGACCAGACGTTTGAAACCATTTTGACTCAGGTTTGAGACCAAACGTTCAAGTATCGACACGCCACTGACTATCGTCAGACATTTAGGGGCATCCAGCGACAATGGATAAAGGCGGCTACCTATTCCGGCTGCAAGAAGTAATGCTGTAGTCACAGGTTCTTTATGGAAGGTGCTATATTTCAAATTTATGTCCTTGTTTGTTGTTCAATATTTTACCGGCACCATCTTTCCAGGGCTTCCGCGTCCAATCCCCCGTTCCGTTCCACTCGAGAAAAAGCCGCATAAACAGCTTGGGAACTCACACCAAGCTCTTCGGCAAGTACCCGGCCACTTTGTCCCAAATAATGCATCCAAACATAACATAAAACAGCTCTGGCACGTGACACATTCTCAGACCTGCCTCCACCAGCCAAGGCATGACTACTGACTCCCATATCTTTGGCAATGCGTTTCTTCAGCTTTGACAATTCTACCTGCCTATATCTTCCTTTCAACTGAGCATCCGCTTCCTCAAGCAAAACCTCAACAAACGCAGAAGACCCCAACACGCGTTCGTCAGACCGATATGCCTCGCGGCCTCGACGTAAATCCGCAACTGCACGCCAACCACCCATGCTTCGATAGAGTCCACCACCCATAAGGTCAGGCCTTCGGCCCTGCCCGACACCATCCGATACAAAAGCCCGATAACTCTTCGCAGCCTCCCGACGTGTCCCGCCAAATCGATTCCATACATCTTCAGTGTCCTGCCATAACCGGTCTATACTGCCCACAAGAATCGAATGGCCAGTATATGGATACCGGTCCAGCCCCTTCAGATCCTTAACAATACCAGCACGCAAAGGATTAAGGTGCAAATATCGAACAAGCTCTAAAAAATATGGTTCCTCCTCGCATATTATAGACTTGAAACGGTTTTGAAATACATGTCCATGACGTCTATGCCGCCGGTTAAAGTATCCGGCATACCCTGTTAACAATGAGCGCATACTCCTGGACAAAGAGATCTTTCCGGTCCTGACCAGAAGATGAAAGTGGTTGGGCATTAAAGACCATGCGTAAACTATCAGTTTCCCTTCCAGAGCAAGATCTGATAGACGACGAACAAACTCATCTCTGTCACGGTCATCAATAAAAATAGGCCGTTGCTCAATGCCACGTGCCATAACATGGTGCAAAACACCAGGCGCATCCAATCGGGCTTGTCTCACCATACAGCATACATACCTTAAGTTGTACAAATTGGCAACGTCCCCTATCGCGTCCGACGCCGACTTCGGGCGGTGATCTGGAAGCATTGGAAAAACCGTCGGACCCGAGTGCGGGAACTCCTGAAAAGAGGAGTTTACAGGGACCAAGCATTAACGACAGGCTGCGCCCGAAAAGGCCCCTGGCGGATGAGCAAAGTCAAGTGGGTTCAGATCGCCTTGCCTGATGCTTGGTTCAAATCACTCGGACTTGTGTTTCCCTGGATCTGATTCTGCCTGATCAGCCGAACCGCGTAGTACGGACCCGTACGCTGCGTGGTGTGGGAGGGGGAAGCTGTGAGGCTCCTTCCTATCCCGATGGTTCGCACCGCGTAGCGGTGTGGACCAATCGTTGGACGAAGTCAACTCGCGCATTCGCGCCGCGTAGCGGCGCGAATCATTGATTGACAAACCAATTTGCCTTGACATATTGCCATTTCATGTATTTTCGGGCAAATTTACATTGCCCTATTATCGTTCGTTACATTCGAGTTGACTCTCAATACCGATTTACCAGGATTAATCGCATTTTGAAAATCCGCAAGACCGGCAGAGGAAACAGCCGCCCTCTGGCTCAAGCACCGCCCCGCACTCAGGACAGTTCATAACAGCCGGATTTCCTTTTTCTATCTCTACACCGCTCGCAGAGGCCAGTACCTTGGCAATGGCGTCAGGGCAAGAAAGAATCTGGACTCCTTCATACCAGATAGGAGACGGACAACGGATGCCGGCAAGTTGGCTTACAATGGACTGGACCCTGATCCCAGAACGGAGTGCCAGAGAAATCAGTCTGCTCTCAGCCTCAATCTGACAGGCTGCGCACCCACCGGTCTTACCCATCTGAGCAAATACCTCGCATATATCTTTATCATCCCAGTTAACAGTTACATAGAGATTCCCGCAGCCTGTCCGTACCCGCTCTGTAATACCATGGGTTTTAAGTGGCCTTGGCCTTGGAGTAATCTTTTCCTTTTTCAGGCTTAAGACCTGGACCGGCCTACTGCCGCTACGATAGATTGTTATGCCTTTAAGTCCTTGATTCCAGGCCAACAGGTATGCACTTCGGACGGAGTCCCTGGTTGCATCATCAGGAAAGTTAATGGTTTTAGAGACCGCATTATCAATGTCTCTCTGGAAGGCGGCCTGGATCGCTATATGGTCCTCGGGTGAGACGTCCATGGATGTGACGAATACTTTCTTCAGGTCTTCCGGTACCTCATCCAGACCCTGGACTGATCCGCATTCTGCAATCTTTTCCATCAAGGCATCAGAGTATTTACCAGCGACTTCCATGGCCTCTATAAACAGGGGATGTGTCTCAACCAGCTCTGTACCATCCATTACGCGACGGATGTAGCTGATTGCAAACAGAGGCTCAATGCCGCTTGATGCCCCTGCAATAATGCTGATGGTGCCGGTTGGTGCGATAGTGGTGGTAGTGGCGTTTCTCATGAAAGGGGTTTTTGGACTATCGTAAATGCTTCCTTTGTAGGCAGGGAAATTCCCCCGTTTTTTCGCAAGTTCCGCAGAGGCCGCCTTTGATTCCTTGTCCATAAAAGACATGAGTTCCCCGGCCAGTGAAACGGCCCGGTCAGAGTTATAGGGAATGTCCAAACATATCAGTAAATCAGCAAAGCCCATCACCCCAAGGCCTATCTTCCTGGTTCGGATGGTCATGCTGCTGATTTTTTCAAGGGGAAACTTGTTGGCATCTATTACATTGTCCAGAAAGTGGACCGCCTGCCACACTGTCTCCTTAAGGACCGGATAATCTATTTCCCCATCTTTCACAAACTTGCCCAGATTGATGGAACCCAGGTTACATGATTCATAGGGTAAAAGTGGCTGTTCGCCACAAGGATTCGTGCTTTCGATTTGTCCCAGATCAGGAGTAGGATTTGTCCTGTTGATCCTGTCCAGGAATACGATTCCGGGTTCACCGCTGTTCCAGGCCGATTCCACTATCTTGTCAAAAATGGCCGATGCTGATATCCTACGGACCTCTTTGCCGGTCCTGGGGTTGACCAGTGCATAGTCCTCCCCACGCTCAACCGCCTCCATAAATTTCTCTGTCAACGCCACGGAAATATTGAAGTTATTGAGCTTGTCAATATGCGTCTTGGCAGTAATAAATTCCTCAATATCAGGGTGATCCACTCTTAGAATAGCCATGTTGGCACCACGCCTGGTACCACCCTGCTTGACTGTCTCAGTAGCCACATCAAATATGGTCATAAAGGAAACCGGGCCGCTTGCGATTCCCTGTGTGGATTTGACCCTGTCTCCCCTGGGACGTATCCGTGAGAAGGAAAAGCCTGTGCCTCCTCCACTCTTATGAATCATGGCAGTATGCTGTATTGCCTCAAAAATGCTTTCAATGGAGTCATCAATCGGAAGCACGAAACACGCAGAGAGCTGTCCAAGCTCTCTGCCTGCATTCATTAAGGTCGGCGAATTGGGCATAAACCGAAGAGAGGTCATGACTTCATAAAAAGTTTTGGCAATGGCGCCTATATCGGCATTCTCATCATACATAAGATCTGCCATGGCAATTATACTTGCCACCCTCCTGAACATCTCTTCAGGTGTTTCAACAACTTTGCCCTGCTCGTCTTTCTTCAAATATCTACGGGCCAACACAACAAGTGCGTTGTTAGTCAGCAGCAGATCTGTATTGGGAAGACTACCGTCCGTATTTGATGAAGCCGGTCGGCTGGATTCTATTAAATTTGCCATGATATATGCCTACTCTCCGAGAATCTCGTACCCTGCCCCTGTCTGTGTGTTATGCATAGGCAGGGTTACAGTATTTTAAGCAATATATAGTAGATTACTATTATAAGAAAGATCCATTTTGTGCGTAACCATATTTCATAGCGCCCCAATTCAAGGCAGATGTTGTGAAGTATGCCGACTGGCAAAGCCGGCATAGTGGCAAGGGGAAGGTGCTTTACCGGGAGTCCAATTTCTCATTACAGGGTCGTCAAAATTTGTGTGGCACGGAAGGCAGAGTCCAACATAGAGAATTTTATCAAGTTCATGTGAGTTAAAGGATCTGAGTCCCGTTCTTGATGTGCGGACCAGGGGTCTGCCTTCTATGTCGACAAAGGCGTCAAGAGGATAATCTATATCCAGAGAAGTAGCAGGACCGGAAAGAGAGGAGGTGAAGCTCCACCCATCAGGTCCAAATGAGAGACTGCCCTGACCGAGCCCTAATGCCCTTGGGTCTTGGTGGCATTCCCTGCAGGAGCGTCCATCCTTTTGCGTAGTATGGGGGTCCATCCATGAGACAGTGAGTCGCCTGAAATTACGTTTCCATTTGCCGCCTCCATCCAGGAAGGTAATGAAATCCTGTCACCCTGGTACAAGGACAACTACTTCTCCGGTCTCGGCTTGAAGCTGGCCCTTTTCAGAAAGAGTCTCCCGTCCTTCTTCGCCATGCTCAAATATTCCCAAAGGCGGGCATTCGTAGCGGATAAATGAACGAAACTCTTCCCAAAGCCCAGGGGTCTCTTTTATTGAAATCTTATCCAACTGGGTCTTGCTTCTGTCCATCCGGACATGACAGCCGTAGCACTGAGGTACCCATGTACTATGGCAGGCCTGGCAGGACAGGCGGCGGTGAGTGGGATGCAGGCAGGCAACCGGATTAGGAACGTGGAGCGGATGAAGTTTTTTGTTTTGTTTGTTCTCAAGGACAAATGAGCCGTCTTTTTGCCGGATGTTGAGTTCGGGAGAACCGGAAGAATTTGGTGATTTAGAAATCCCATGGCAGTCCCGGCATGTAACCTCCAGTTGTTTTTCAAAATGTGCATGGCGTTCTCCGTCTCCCATAATTTCTTTTTGGGTATGGCAGTCAATACAGGTCATACCTTTTTCGTGATGAATATCGTCCTTAAATATCCGGTAAAAACGGCCGTCAATTAACTCTCTGGAGGAAAAATCGCCTTCTTCATACGGAGTGCCATAGCCCTCAGACTCAAACTGCCCCTGATATGACAGCCCGATACGTCCACTTCGGTTGTGACACAGAACACAATTTTCCATGGGAATGGCCTTAATTATTTTGGGATGTCTCTCGTCTTTTGGTTTTTTTTCTTCGTCCTTAATAAAATGACAGGCAGTGCATCCCCCGCCCTTGTGTGCCAGAAAACTGGGAAGACTCCCGCGTTCAACCCATAGATGACAACTCCCACACAACTTCCGGTAGTAGTCAAGGGCAAGGGAATTCATGCCGGTATCTTTCAGTATTTTTACCGAAAGGTCCTCATCGTGGTCAGGACTCTCTCCCCAGTAAAAGCGAAGGGTGCTGATGATGCCACGGTTTGTAGCCATAAGTGAGTTCTTGACCCAAGTGACCCGCTTTGGGTGGCAGCCGGACTGACCGCAGGTTTGATCTGCAAATCGAAGTTCTCCCGGATTCAGGACCATTCCCATGTGTGCCCGTTGTTTGTCGCCGGAGAGCGGGTTCCCCTTATGGCACACAGCACATCCCAGGACTCCCCTCCCGTGGGCTTTATCCGGTTTTTCCTTGTGGCAGGAAAGGCAGAGATCCACCCGGCCGCTTAAGGTGGTTGTGACCTGCTCTACCTTAGGCTTTTGGAGTTTGGCCCCTGCAAAAACTTCCAGGTTGAGCATGAAAATTACTAGAATGGTCAGAGGAATTATTAGGCACAAAGAAAGTCTTTTCATAACTGCCGGAAAGAAAAAGGGTAACCGTTCATGGAGTTACAACGCCCGTTTTACCGCAACCCACCGAACTGTAGGCTTTTACAGGGTGCTGCAGATGCAAGGCGTCCGGGTACACAGACGTACTCCCTGTACTTCAAGTGCCCGACGACAAAGCAGATGCGATGCCCTGTGAACACTTACGAAAAAGGGCAGCCAATGCTGCCCTATTATTTAAATGACTGGAGCGGGAAACGGGATTTGAACCCGCGACTTTAACCTTGGCAAGGTTACACTCTACCACTGAGTTATTCCCGCAATGAAATGCATTTGAATAATAGAAATGGTTCCTGGAACTGTCAAGGATTTCTTCTCAAAAGCAAGTTATGCAGTATACTATTCTATTGTTGTCAGTCAGGGGGAATCTTAACGTGAAAAACCATATTGCTCAAGCCCTTGAGGTCCCACTCGTGTTGCGAGACATGCGCTGTGTGATTGTGCCGGTGAGTAATCGTTCGAAGTCCCTGGTATTTTACAGAGACAAGCTCGGCATGATGGCAAGGGCTTTGCCGAATGGAACATGGGAGGTATCAACCGGTCAGACTGCCCTGCGACTTGTGGAGAGCCATTCAAAAAAGGACAGGATAACAGTAACCTTCTGGTTACCAATATCGGAGCTCCTGCAAGCTCAAGACAGGCTCAAGGCATTGAGGCTTCAAGTGGATGGCCCGTCAGAACGGCTGGGAACAGAGCTGGTGCTCACTCTTAAAGACCCTGACAACCATAGTATTGAACTAGTGGCCAGGGGTATCCTCTCGGATCTAATGAAACCCGGGTCCGAATTATCCGGAAAAAGAGGTCGAGGTCCTAGCGGCCAAACCTGGGAGGATTTCTATAATACGGTCTTGGTTGAGGATATGCCCTGGTATACTGATTGTCTTGACGAAGACCTGATCATAGCTCTATCAGAATATGCCCCTTTACCCGGACGTTTGCTTGAGCTGGGATCCGGGCCGGGCACAGCCGCGGCCAGGCTGGCAGCCCTGGGATATGAAGTTGTAGCTGTTGATATAGCTACCGCTGCAGTTGAGCAAACCCGTCTTCGTTTTGGCACTTTAAATCCGCATCTTGTATATGAAATAGCTGATGTCTGCCAGCCCTTGGTTTATTTCGGAAGTTTTGATTATGTTTTTGACCGTGGATGCTTTCACGGTATTCCTCCTGAAGAGCGTGAACAGTATGTCCACCATGTTGCAGAAGTCATTCGTCCCGGCGGCAGGCTTTTTCTAAAGGTGTTCAGTCGTGAAGAGCCGGGAGACAGGGGTCCTTATCGTTTTACCAAGGAAGAGATAACAAAAATCTTCAAAGGGTCCTTTTCTGTACGTTGCGCCACGAAAAGCACGTTTGAAGGTACTATGGCCCACTCCCCCAAAGGACTATTTTTTATTTTGGAGAGCCGGCAGCCCGCCTGACATCGATTGCTTGAGGCCCCCTGGGACTTTGCTCTATATCAAAAGTTACCTTGTCTCCCTCTTGCAGAGAACGAAATCCTTCCCCTTGGATAGCACCATAATGTACAAAGACATCACCCTCGTTATCCGTCTCGATAAAACCATAACCCTTCTTGTCATTGAACCATTTTACTCGACCTTCCATAATTGCGACACTCTCCTTATTTAGAATTAAAAATTGTGTCTGAACGACCTTTTCGCTCAGACACTAACTAGTTCATTAAGAGACTTATGCTCTCTCTTTACCGGTTTACACTTTTTTCAAAAAAGTATGTATTGTCGAATTGAATGCTGATGTCAAAATTGGAATTGGAAATTTGAAATTAGGTAACGCATCTATATCTTTAGTATTTTCCCAATTTCAAGTTTCCAATTCCAATTTTACTACCAAGACACAAGATCAATAAAGTGTAAACTACTTTTGATTTGTCATGAAGGATGCCGAATATCCTATTACTTTTTTCGAAGGATGACTTGTATGGTTGCCCGTGACTAGTTACTGACCACGAGCACCTGTCCTGGATAAATCCTGCAATTAATATTCAGATTATTGATGTGGAGTAATCGGGACAGAGACATATTGTGCTCCCTGGCAATTTGTGAGGGGTTATCTCCATGTTTGACGCGATACATTTCTTTTTTCTCAGAATCAGTTTGGGATTTTTCTTTTGTAATTTCTAACTGTTGGCCCACATGAAGACGAGTTGACGACAAACTGTTGAGCCTGCAAAGTTCCTTTGTTGTTGTGTTGAAATTTCTGGCGATAAGCCACAGAGAGTCCCCCTTTCTCACTGAATATTTTCCATTATGAAGAGTCGCAGCACCTTTGGCTAATAGTTTTGGAGTTCTTCTGCCGGCAACAGGTATCTTTAGTTTTTGTCCTGATCGTATAAAATGTTTTTTGCGAATATTATTTGCCTGAATAATATTTCGAACACTCGTATGATACTTAAGGGCTATAATTGAAAGTGTCTCTCCTTTTCGAACCTTGTGATACACATAAGCCCTTTTGGGTGGGGACCACTCCGGAATACCTGCAATTTTGGCAAGAAGGATTTCGCCTTTTCCCAGAGGAACCTTGACGGCATAGGAGATACCCGGAGTGACATTATAACGAAGCTCAGGGTTCAGCGCGGCGAGGTCTTTGGCAGGTATATCCAGGTTGTCGGCAACTGTGTCTAAATTGACCTGTTTGTCAATGTTTACTACTTCATATGGTATCGGTCTATCCGGTTCCTCCAAAGTTATCCCGTACTTTTCCGGATTTTTTATTATATAAAGCGTAGCCAAAAATCTGGGGACATAACGAGCAGTTTCCCTTGGAAGTTTCTCGTATAGATCCCAGAAGTTATCAAGATAATTGATTTTCTGCCTGCGAATTTTCCGTAGGACCCTCCCTTCACCGCAGTTATATGCTGCGAGAACAGTAGTCCAGTCCCCAAATATCTGATGCAATTCCTCTAGATATGAAATGGCTGCAGCAGTGGACTTGGCAGGGTCCAATCTCTCGTCAATCCAGTTATCTCTGTTCAGACCAAATTTGTAGCCAGTGGAGGGAATGAATTGCCACAGTCCAAGGGCACGGGCACAGGATAATGCCTTTACTTTGAACCCACTTTCGATAAGGGGCAACCATGAGAGATCTTCCGGCAGTCCAGCTTCTTTCAAGGCATTAACGATTTCGTCCCGGTACTTCCCTGAACGTTTGCAAGACTCTATAAAGAATTTCTTTTCGCATCCCTGGAATCTCTGGATCTCATGTTTTACATGGCTGTTCATGATTAAAGGAATGGCCTTGTGATTCCCGTTTACTGCAGTATATCGCGATGCGTGGATTTCCAAAATTCGCTTGGAAATCATAAATCTAAGGTCTTCCTTTTGTTGGATAAATTCCGGATCACTCTCCGGATCTACCTTTAGGATGAGTTCATATGCCTGATCCAAGGCATCAATGGCTTTATTCAGGTAACCTTCAGCCCAGAATTCCTGGGATGCCTCGCAATAGTCCAGGGCGGCATCTAAAAAATCTTGCTCTCCATTCGGTTCTTTTCCTTCACCTTTAGTGTAGCCCTTGGAATTCTCTAAAAGTCCGACTGTATGTCCTCCTGCACTTTCAGCGTCTTCCCGTGTTGATGGAGCAATGTCGGCCGGGAGTTCTTTGCTATCCTGAAAATGAGTTTCTTTTTCGGAAGTACAATTGGCAGAAAATTCATTGTGGTTCACGTTTGTGACTTTGGCTGCGGAGCAGCCAAAGATAAGACTCAGCAAAAAAAGAGGGATTGCCTTTTTAATACAAGGAAGTTTCATTTGTTTTATTTTAAAGATGTGCTGATTATAACCTGATTTGACATTGCTATCCTTTGGGAGTCTCCAGATTGATATTAGACAGAATTTCCTTTTTTGCCAAGGGCGGATTTACCAAAAAGTACCCAACAGTATTCTGTATTAAAAACCTTTTCCCCGGCAAGATATTCAAGTATATAATTTTCCATTCAAATATCCAGTCTTTTTTGTTAACCATCAAGAAATAATTAACTAATTATTGCCATTTTACAGCTATTCAAAACCACTTGCCATGAATATTTACGCTCTTATGCCTATGACTAAATTTCCAGACCCTTATCTTTATCGATTTTTCCAGACGTTTTGTTTAATATTTTGAAAATGTTTTTTTAAATAAGGAGATGACAATAGACATCGAACGTGTGCAGACCTGGAAAATATATGGTAATATATTAAAAATTAGTGGTGGGCGTAGCTCAACGGTTAGAGCGTCGGGTTGTGGCCCCGAAGGCTGTGGGTTCGATTCCCATCGCTCACCCCAATGAAATCAATGAGTTACAAGCATTCGTTTGTGACTCTTTTTTAGTTTTGCTACCCTATTGCTACCCTGTCTTTTTAACACCAATAGCAACGAGAACAGGAACGCTCTCAATATTTTTCCCGATGCGCATATCAAAGCAAACACCATCTACAAAAATATACTTGAACGATGTTTCTGATAAATCGCGGGTTCGCCACTTTTCTGCTGCTTCTATAAGTTCATTATTAACATTGCTGACCTCGCCTGCCGATATCTTGCGTCCGATTAGCTTTTTAGAAATCATCGAAAGACTTCGGGTGCTTATACCTGTTGGGCATTTTTTTCTTGCTTTTTGTATTCATATAGCGCAATATTATCAGTGACACATTTTGTTTGGTAATAATGGTAACAGCACGTATTGTCTACTGTTTTATGTTACATTTATTTGTACATATACGGAGTCTCTTATGAGAGAAGTTTTAACATTTAAGTCTGGGAAGTTTTATTTTAACGAAAAATATGATTCTTCTCAGATTGATAGCCTCTTGGTCCGAGCTACCGTCCTAAACGAAACCATTGTTGACCTGCCGATTCTTCCTGAGTTGGCCTCACAAATTCAGCCAGATATCATGTATAGCTCTATCTCTGGCACAGCTGCGATTGAAGGCAACCCAATAACTGGTGATGATGTAAAAAAAATTGCCAAAGGAGAAAAGGTAGAAATTTATACCAAAAAAGACCAGCAAGAAATCAAGAATCTCATAAAAGCCTACACTCTCCTTTCTAGCATTGAACCGGCTACGGAACCTTTTGCTTTAAGCGAAGAACTAATTTGTGAGCTTCATAAAATAATAACTAGTGAGGTGCCAGATGAAAACAATGTACCCGGAAAATACAGGAATGGCCTTGTGCATGTCGGCGATAAAGCCCACGGTGGAGTGTATACTCCGCCCAAAATTCTTAAAGATATACGAAACTTGATGAGGGAGTTCGTTGAATGGGTTAACAGTGAAGAGGTTTTGCATATCAACCCATTTATTCGAGCCTCACTTTCGCATTACTATTTTTGCATCATTCATCCATTCTGGGACGGAAACGGCAGAACCGCTAGACTTATTGAAGCTATTCTGCTCCAGTCTGCAAACATAAAGCATGTCCCTCGCGAACTTTCCAATTATTATTATAGGAATGTAGACGAATATTACAATTCGTTCTCAAAAGGGATCAAGTTAAAAAGAGACGCCACTCCTTTCTTGAAGTTTTGCCTGGAAGCATCTGTTGATAGTTTGTCAAAAATCAAAGAGATTATTGTTCACTTCATAAGAAAATTTTCGCTAAAAGATTTTTACAGATTCGAAAAGCAAAAGAAAAGACTTACGACAAGACAATTTGAGCTGCTGTCTTTGCTTTTAGACAACCCGGCAACTTTCACCAAAAAGGAATTGCGGGAAAACAGCCCATTTTCAATTTTGTACAGCAAAGTAACTACCCAGACTGCAAGACGCGATTTAAAAAAATTGGTTTCTGAAAAATTTCTTCTTGTTGACGAAAACGACAAATATTCTCTCAACCTTAGAGTTCTAGGTTAATCCAGCCCAATCGCGGCGCTGACCCGCGAGCATCGCTGGAGACGCAGGGTGCTTGCACCCTGAAGGCTCCGAGAAGCGCAGTCGGGTCCAGTGCCTTGTGTACGCCCGACATGGGCGTGAACTTATGGGGTGGAAGTCCCCTGTATATGAACCCCGTTCCATCATTTTATGATGGTAGCGAAAGTACTAGCCGAAGGCAAGGGCGATATCGCGAGGTAGTGTCTGAAGAAAGCCGGAGTGCAAAGCTGTGAGCCGACGGACAGAAATAGCATATAAGGCCCAGTCTCTGGGTAAGTTAGTAGCACGTAACAAAGCCCAGGGTTCTGGAGATAGGATAAATGCTGCGGTTGTGTAGCGAAGGTTCACGCTCTTATCCGGGGAGGCCTGTCTGCCATGCGGGATGTAGCTTTCCTGGTGAGATTACCGGAGGGGGGGCAACCGGTATCCAAAGGTTCCGGCATCTTTTGGAAGGAATTGGCCCGGTATTTCGGTATATCCCGGCCTTCAGTCTTACAGGCCATCAAGCGAGGTGAAAAATTTGCACAAAAGGATGATGTTAAACTATTAAACTAACTCCGTCTCCTAGATCCCTCTGTTTGATTTTGACACATGGGATATTCATTCTGATGCCAAGTCCACGCTAAAGAAGGTTGGGGACATCGTTAATGTGTACAAAAGCCCGCAGGTCATCATAGCAGATCATACTGATTCAAAAGGGTCGGATGCCTATAATCAGCGGCTTTCAGAAAAAAGAGCTGAATCAGTGAAAAAGTGGCTTTCAGAAAACGCAGGAATAAGCGCGGACACCATAAAAACAGTTGGCTATGGTGAAACCAGACCAATGGCACCAAATGCCAATTCAGACGGGTCTGACAACCCAGAGGGACGGCAGAAAAACAGAAGGGTTGAGATAGTAATAAGGTGATAGGAAATCGCTTTTCGAGCGATTCAGAAAGCCAGCCGACACCTTGGGTGGTAAGGATGTGCAAAGCAAACCTGGTTTTTTAACGAGCCAAAATTAAAAAGGCAGGGGCGAAGCATCCCCTGCCTTTTGATAAACTATATATTTTCAGATCAAGATCAGGCCTGCTGCCGTCGCCGAATTACAATAAAAGCAGATACAGCCATAAGCAAAGATAAGATGATCATCCCCCATTCATTCAGGGTAGGAACGGCTGTGGGGCCACCCGGTAGTGCAGGACCTCCCTGGTCAATAATGGGAAGACCGTCAGTATCGTCACCCAGTTGGCTCTCCGTCAGTACGAACTCCGCATAGGGAACCGTCGCTCCTCCTATCTCCTTTGTCCCAAAGGTCACTCCCGGCATTGTGTACCAGAGGGAAACTCCCCAGTCAGCCGGGGTGGGACCGTACTTACGGTAGATGTATCCGTCAAGACTATCGACCCCATGGTAGTAAATCTTCACCGTTGCCGGCGAACAGAAAAACCTGAAACCAACCAAACCGAAGGGATAATTGTAACTATAATCATTTGTGCCCACTGATTCATAGGTATAGGCTTGTACCTGTTCAATCTGGTTGCAGGGACTTGTTGAGCTCACGGTTATATAGCCGCCGCCGGTTGCCGCGGGAAGCGAGGCAACGGTTGTCTGCTTGCTGTCTAAAGTTCCATCTCCGTTTCCATCTCCGTTGTTCGGACCGGCATCCTGGGTTTCGGGAGACACTCCGGTGCCATCGTTGTTGGTCGGGCGAAAAGGGGGACATCCTATCTTACCCCTGTCAAGCTAAAAAACTTCTCTTTTAAA
>CAZYEJ010000048.1:0-17939 GCA_964646435.1 uncultured Thermodesulfobacteriaceae bacterium | reverse complement strand
CCTGTACTTCAAGTGCCCGACAACGAAGCAGATGCGGTGCCCTGTGAACGCTTACCCAGAACTGAAGAATTGCTTGAATAGATTGAGGGGAAAGAGGTGTAAATTATCATGGCACTTACTTGTGATGCCTCCATATTTGTAAAAATCCCATGTTATTTTACCGGGAAACTGGTGCTTGATACGGACAGGGAAAGGATCAGACAGAGATTGGCCCCATTCCTGATGGAGGAGCTTGGCTACAGGATTCCGGACTTCCAGCTTGATCGGGAAATCCTAATTGAAATAGACCGGCAGAAGGTACTCTGCCTGGCGGATTTAGTGGTGCATATTGACGGTCGCTTTCTTATGGTCATCAGGGGTGGACCAGGCTCTGTAGTTACCAGGGAATCGGGTACTATCGCAGTTGCCCGGCTCCTTGAGCCTGATTACATAATACCATGGGCGATCCAGGCCAGCCTTGTTGAGGCCGCTTTGCTGGATGTCCGGAAAAAACGGGCAGTTGCCTATGGCTGGGATGCAATACCTTCCAGGTCCAAGCTCCTCGAAATGACCACCGAGTGGCCTCCTCCACAGCTTCCGGAAAAGCGCATACCTGTGGAACGTCAGATTCTTTACTCCTATGATACACACGGGTGAAAAAACCGGTTAAAGACGTCAGGTGACGTCTTAATATGCAAGTAGTTGAAAGCGATTAGTTAAAGTGCCCTGGTTACTCGTCTCATTCTC
Organism: uncultured Thermodesulfobacteriaceae bacterium; assembly: GCA_964646435.1. Taxonomy (GTDB): domain Bacteria; phylum Desulfobacterota; class Dissulfuribacteria; order Dissulfuribacterales; family UBA3076; genus UBA3076. The sequence continues at coordinate 17,213 of CAZYEJ010000048.1, read as the reverse complement.
AGGCCTCCTGTTGAGCGTCTGTTTTCCGCCTTTTTCGTGTTTTCCCGCAGTTGCACTTGCCCTTGTGCCTTTGTTAGAGGCCGTATGGGGCAAGGGATGGCATTGTGCCTGCCGGATGGGATTCTTGGCCGGTATTGTCCATTTTGGTACGCTCCTTTGGTGGATATCGCCCACTATTTCCCATTACGGGAATTTACCTGGTTGGGTTGCGTGGCCTGTGTTCGGGTTACTGGTGTGCTATCTGGCTATTTATCCTGCCATCTGGTCCGGTCTTATAGGGTATTGGACTGCCGGAAGGTCTTGCCTGCCTTCATCACTTGCCCTTGCCGGGACCTGGACTCTGCTTGAGTGGGCCAGGGGCCATGTGTTAAGCGGATTTCCATGGGGGTACCTGGCCTACACCCTGGAACCTGTTCCATCCCTGATTCAGACAGCAGAAATATGGGGACCTTATGGCCTTACTTTTTTGATTGTTTTGCTGAATGTATTGATCTGGAGGTTTTTTAAGGGCCTTCTGAATACAGATACAAAGGATTCAGTCTTTTTACAGGGTAAGCGGGTAAGGTCGGCCCAACTGGGCCTGTTTCTGTTCTGCCTGGCGGGTTTATGGTTTTTTGGCGAATGGCGGATGGAAGAAATTGCTCATAATGATGATCTACTTCCTGAACTCAGAGTCGCTGCCATACAGGGTGCAGTCCCCCAGGACATGAAGTGGGATCCGGCCTTTCAAGTTGCGACACTCGACACTTATGGTAAGCTTAGTTTAAAGGCCGTTGAAGGACTCGATAACTTGGAAGTGAACCGGGACAATGGAGTCATGGCATCTTCCAGTCTGGTTGTCTGGCCGGAGACTGCTGCCCCTTTTTATTTTCAGGTCCCAGGTCCATTAAGTGAACAGGTCCGGTCCGTGGCAAGGGACCTTGATGTTGCCCTTTTATTCGGGAGTCCTGCGTATCGTTTTAATAGCGAGGGGAAAGCGGAATACTTAAACAGCGCTTATCTCCTTGACCCTGATGGCGCCATTGCAGGAAGATATGACAAGAGGCACTTGGTCCCATTTGGGGAATACCTGCCCTGGGGATGGGTGACTGCGTGGACCCAGGGCCTTATACCTGCAGTAGGCCAATTCAGCCCTGGAATCACATCCAGGCCCCTTTCCCGGCAGGATCTTCATGCTGGCGTATTGATATGTTTTGAGAGTATATTCCCAACTCTAAGCAGAGAAACCGTGCTAGAAGGGGCCAACTTCCTGGCCGTTCTCACAAATGACGCCTGGTTTGGCCGTACAGGAGCGCCTTATCAACATGAGATCATGGCGATATTTCGGGCTGTTGAGACTCGCAGGTGGGTAGTGCGAGCAGCCAATACAGGCGTCAGTTCACTGATCAGCCCATGTGGCGTGAGAACGGCAAAAACTTCGCTGTTTGAGCCGTGTTATATAGAGGGGCGAATTCACCTTCGCAAAGGCCATACTTTGTATGTAAAATACGGAGAAATATGGTTATTATTATTTTGTTTATTTTGGGCAGTAGTTCCATTCTGGAGAAAAGTCCAAAAGGAGGCATGAGATGAGTACGACTACGGATAAAACAACAATAAATATGCCGGAAATTAGGGAGCACTTGCATGGTCTTAGCGGACGTTTAGAGCTCCTGAGGGGTTATCTTTGATCGGGAAACTCTGGATAAACGTCTTGCTGAAATAGACCAGGAGATGCTCCGTCGGGATTTCTGGGAAGACCCTAAATCCAAGAAATTTCTGAAGGAGCGATCTTTACTGATAGAGCAAAAAGAGAATGTAGACCGCCTTTCCGAGCAGTATGAAGAGCTTGAATTACTGCTTGAAATGGCAGAAGAGGAAGAGGATTTATCGACCCTTAAGGATGTAAGTGATGGGCTGAAGAAACTTGATGAAAAGATACACGGGGTTGAACTCTCAAGACTTCTTTCAGGCTCGCACGATCGCAATAATGCTATTGTAACAATTCATGCAGGAGCAGGAGGGACCGAGGCCCAGGACTGGGCTGAGATGTTGCTGAGAATGTATCTCCGTTGGTGTGACAGACGGGGGGTTGAGGTCAAAATGCTGGATTTTATGCCCGGAGATGAGGCCGGCACAAAGAGTGTGACATTTCTGGCTGAAGGACTTTATACGTATGGCTATCTGAAGTCTGAGGCGGGTGTGCATCGTCTTGTCCGCATTTCGCCCTTTGATGCTTTGGGGAGGCGGCATACCTCCTTTGCCTCTGTATTTGTAGCTCCTGAGCTGGACGAGACCATTCAAATTGATATTAAGGAAAAAGATCTACGTATAGATACATACCGGGCCAGTGGAGCCGGCGGGCAACACGTTAACAAGACAAGTTCGGCTGTCCGCATCACTCACTTACCAACCGGGATAGTTGTCCAGTGTCAGAATCAGAGGTCCCAGCATAGAAACCGGGCCATCGCCATGAAGATCCTGCAGGCCAGGCTCTTCGAACGAGAGAAGGCAAAGAAGGGTGCGGAGAGGCACCACGCTCATGAGAAGAAGAAGGAGATAGCCTGGGGAAGCCAGATCAGGTCCTATGTGCTCCAGCCCTATCAACTAATCAAGGACCATCGCACAGGCGTAGAGATCGGCAATGTGAATGAAGTGCTGAACGGAAATCTGGATCCTTTTATCGAAGCATATTTGCGGGATCAGGCTTCAGGATCCGTAGTATAACGAATTCCCCAGAGATTAACTTTAGCCTTCAGCCTTCAACCTTTTACCTTGTATAACGAATTTCCCCGGAATTAACCCTGACCTCTTCACCATTATCCAGGGTAAGTATTAGGCTTCCGTCAGGTGCAATCCCTTGAGCAAAGGCTTCAAACTCCGGATTGAGTTCAGCGTTCAGGCCGTAGATCACCCTGCGTCCCTGGGTGTCGCTCAGGAGATTCCAGTCCCTTATTACAGGATTTTGGGGCAGGTAGCCAGGTCCAGTATTCAGACAGTCGGATTCCCATTGGTGAACAAGCCCGAAGATCCAGCCGATCCGTGCCAAGATTTGGGCTGCAAGCTCTTTTGTGTGCCAGTGTTTGCCTGTAGTTATGGAAAGAGATGTGGCAAATGCAAGATCTTCAGGAAAAGTTTCCATGTTTGCGTTGATCCCTATGCCAAAGAGGAGATATGTCTGCCCGGAATTGGGTGCCATGACTGCTTCTGTGAGGATGCCGGCTATCTTGCGTCCCTTTATTAATACATCATTAATCCAGCGGATTTTTGCTGAGATTCCTCCTTCCCTCAAGACCTGGGCAATAGCTACTCCTACTCCCAGATTGTAAAAAGACCAGTTCTCAGTAAGAAGTGATGGATACAGGGCCAGACATAAATACAGCCCCCCTTTGGGAGCCCACCAGCTTCGTCCTATTCTGCCACGGGCCTGGTCAAGAGAGCCTGCCCACCAGACGCAGCCTGATGGTAAATCGGTCCCATTGCTGTCAGCTTGGAGTATAGCCTGTCTGGCAAGGGGCATAAGCCTATCGGCCCTTTTGTAATAATAGACTTCGTGGCCGACGACCCTTGCCCTTCTCAGGATTTTTTCTCTTGTTTCTGCATCCAGGCCGGTGTTTATGACAGAGTCCCGGATATGGTAATGCGTGATGAGCCGTTTCAGATCTTCGGCCTGTATATTGTTTCTTGACACCGGTTCAGTCACAACTCATAATACTATTTGTAAGCGTTCACAGGGCACCGCATCTGCTTTGTTGCCGGGCACTTGAAGTACAGGGAGTACGTCTGCGTACCCTCCGCCTCGCATCTGCAGCACCCTGTAAACGCTTACAGTTGCGTGAAAAATTTCTTTTTTGGCCTATTTTGGCACCTAGTTGCCTTCTTGGAGGATATTAAATCATGGTACGCCAACCTGCTGTAGCTGACCAGTTTTATGATGGAAATCCCACCCGGCTTCACTATGAGCTTGGTAAGTTAATAGGTCCTATCAAGGAAGCAAGATCGGCAAAGGCAATAGTTGCGCCTCATGCGGGTTATATGTATTCCGGGGCCGTGGCCGGAGCAGCCTATGCCCAGGTCGAGGTGCCAGAAACCGTTATCATTTTGGGTCCGAGCCATACAGGAGTCGGATCTCCGGCAGCAGTAATGACCAAGGGGACATGGTCCATGCCTATGGGTACTGTCCCCATCTCAGAGGATCTTGCAGCCCTGATGGTTGAGCTCTCTGATTATCTTGAAGATGATGCGATGGCACATACATACGAGCATTCCTTGGAGGTCCAGATACCATTTCTGCAATACCGTCAGCCCAATTTGAGTATTGTGCCTGTTTGTCTAAAAGACCTATCCTTTTCCGTATGTAAAGAGATAGGTTCTTCAATAGCAGAGGCGGTAAAACAGACAGGAAAACCTGTTTTGCTGGTTGCCAGCACCGACATGACCCATTATGAGTCGCAGGAGCAGGCCCAGTCCAAAGACCGCCTGGCTATTGATAAGGTCCTCGCCTTAGACCCCCAGGGTCTTTTAGAAACCGTGAGAGGACATAATATATCAATGTGTGGGGTAATACCGACTACTGTGACTTTGGTGGCGTCTCTGGCCTTAGGAGCAGGTTCCGCTAAACTGATTCGATACGCTACGTCCGGCGACGTGACAGGAGACTATGTAAAGGTCGTTGGATATGCAAGTTTTATAATTGAATAATCCCATGTTTACCACTTGGAAAAATGCAGTTCAATAATATCAATAAGTTATGCTACATGAATGCTATTTTACGCCTAAGAATTTTAGCCAAATGCATTAAAGGTAATATTTTCAGATAGTTATGTACGAAGTAGTTTCCATAACCTATTGATATTACGAAGAAAAAATTTTCTTAGGCATAATTTGTATTATAATGCAGCGATACTTATGATAACATCTTGATAATATCAAATATTTTTAAATCATCATACCTACAAGTGGTAAACATGAGAATAATGGTAACCGTTCACGGGATTACAACGCCCATTTTACCGCAACCCACCGAACTGTAAGCGTTTACAGGGTGCTGCAGATGCGAGGCGTACGGATACGCAGACGTACTCCCTGTACTTCAAGTACCCGGCAACAAAGCAGATGCGGTGCCCTGTGAACGCTTACAAATAATGATTATGGATATTGACTTATAATCCTAAAATTTTTATATATCATACCAATTGTTCTACTGGGGGATCGTCTAATGGCAGGACTGCAGGCTCTGAATCTGTCTATCTAGGTTCGAATCCTAGTCCCCCAGCCATTTCCATCTGAAAGACCATGGCCTTGAACTTGATTCGAATTTGCCAATGTATACTCCCTCTCTAACATATGAGCTAATTCCTCCAGGCGTTTTTCCAGAATTCGCAGTCCGGATTTTGCCTCTTGACAGTCCGGATTTATCTTAAGGGCCTCAACAAAGGCCATACGAGCTTCTACGTACCAACTGCCTTCCAGGTAATTTTCCCCTGCCATGCAGTAGGCCTCGTCAAGGCCTGAAGGGAACATGGTATCAAGCGTCTGATTCAGTCCACCGTTTTCCTGCCAGAGTTTATTTATGTCTGACTGATGTTCGAGCATAAATCGTACGAGCAAAGAGTTGTCTCGTTCAGCCAAGAGAAGTGATTTTAGATGTTCAGCAGCACACACGAAAAGGTTTTTGAGTCTGTTTATTCCCCGCTGTATGTCTTCCAGTGTCTCTTCAAAGAAATGTTGGCAGTTTTCCTGCAAATCGTAAGCGGTGGCGGTAGTCGAGGCAACCTGATAGACAGGATGATAACGATCTACCATGTAGACATTTTCCTTTAGCTTCATGGCTTCATGGAATATTGCCCCAACCATCCAGTTAAAAAAAAATGGTTCTGGTTGACTGTCCGGGTCTATATCTTTCCAGAGCCGGTGACAGTTATCCTTTAATATCCATAGTGTCCCTCGGTCTGTTTGTGTCCCGACCCAATTATCCAGACCTTCATATGTGATGCCTGCGTCCCTATATTTTTTTTTAATTTCCAGGAAAAAAGAGTATGAATGAATGAAGTCCCTTAATACGTTTTTTACAAAGAGGTCTTTCCGTTCCTCCAGCCAAGACTGTTTATCCGTGTTTTCCATTGTTAACCTGCCAAAACTATGAGTCCGACACCCAGCACCATTAGACTTGCTCCGGCTAAGCGTTGGGTGATCTCTTTTTCTTTGAATATAAGTTTTCCGTAAATGACGCTGAAGATCAGACTGGTCCTTTTTACTGCAATCATATAGGCCGCTGTGATCAGATTAATTGCCCACATATGACTGAGTACCATTATTGTCTGGGCAAGACCAACCGCCCACCAGGCGCCCCATGGACTTCGGCCGGTTTTTTTAAAGGACCACAGGGTTGATTGCTTATTCTGTGAACCAAACCCATTGGTTACCCAGCGGAGTACCCAGAGGCTCAACGGAGTGACTATTCCCAATAACACAAAATAAAAACAGGCAAAGAATATCGGATCAGAGTGTTGAATCGCTTTTTTCCCCAGTACGGAAGTAAGGCTGTATATTCCGGCAACTGCCAGCATAAGCCTCGATCCCTGCTCTTTGGCAATAGCCTTTAATGGCTCAAAAAATCCTTTCCTGCTGCTTTTGATATGGAGGACATAGGCCCCGGCTACAATGCACAGTATACCCAGGAGTCCCGCCATGGTCACCTTTTCATCCAAAACCAGCCAGCCAGTCAATACAATGAATACAGGAGTGAAGGCGAGGAAAGGTATACTGAGCGACAGAGGAGAGACCTTGAGTGCCTGCATATATAGTAGCAAGGCAAGGATCTCAAAAGGGACCAGAAAGCCTACGGTCTGCCAAAAAACCAGATCGGTTTCAGGCCAGGATATGGCAAGGAGCAAGGGCAGCAAGAATGGTATCGGGGCAGTAGATCTTACTATAGCCATGTTGCCTGGAGACAGATAGCTAAACCGGGCTTTCAGGATAGTATCTCCTGTGGCAGAGGCCAAAGCAGTCAAGAGGGCTGCGGGAAACCAGTTCACCCGCTATTTTCCATATTCTCTATACCTTTTCCTGACGTCCGGCCATGGAGCGAAGCCTGCGTATGCGTTCCTGGATGGGAGGGTGAGTGCTGAACAGCTTTGCAACAGACGCGGCTGTGAGAGGGTTAACTATGTACATTTGTGCAGTTGCCGGGTTTACCTCCATGGGCATACGGTGATTCCATTCATCTAATTTTTTAAGGGCGCCGGCCAGGGCCATCGGATGGTTACATATTTTGGCCCCTGTGGCATCAGCCTGGTACTCCCTGCTCCTGGATATGGCCATCTGAATGAGGGCGGCAGCTATGGGCGCTACGATCATCATGATCAGTCCTCCCACCAGACCGCCTGCACCACCCTCATGGTCATCCGAGCCGCCAAAGCCCCCGAACAGCATGGCCCACTGGGCCATAGTGGCAATGTAGCTTATGGCGCCTGCTATGACAGCAGCTATAGAGCTTATCAGTATATCCCTGTTGCGGATATGTGCGAATTCGTGTGCAAGGACCCCTTCCAACTCCTCGCGGTTGAGGAGCCGCAGGATACCCTCTGTGACCGCGACCGCAGCGTGGTCCGGGTTCCGCCCGGTGGCAAAGGCATTAGGGGTCTGCTTGGCTATGAGGTAAACTTTCGGTTTGGGTATCCCGGCCTTCTGCGCAAGCCCTGCTACTATGGAATGGAGTTGCGGGGTCTCTGCTTCAGAGACCTCCCTGGCTCCGCTCATCTTCAGGGCAAGCTTGTCGCTGTACCAGTAAGCAAAAAAGTTCATCGCGCCGGCCATCACCAAGGCTACGGTCATGCCTGTGCGGCCGCCCAGCGCCCCTCCAACGAAGAGAAAAAGAGCCGTAAGGGCGGCTAAGAACATAAATGTTTTAAACATGTTGTACATAATGTTTCATAATTCTCCAGAGGTTTTTCATGTAAATTGATTTTAGATCCATGGCTCCTCAGTAAATATGTTTATCTCCCAATATGATCATTTTTCCATCTCAAGGCAAGGGGGCAGGTATTTTGCAGGCAGCGTCTAATCTTTGCCCTGCATTATAGCCGTAGCCTTTTCCACATCCAGCTTGCTGCCCATAAAGACCGGCACCCTCTCGTGGAGGGCTGAGGGCTTTATGTCCAAAATATTCTGTTCACCATCTGTGGCAGCCCCGCCTGCCTGCTCCAAAATATAGGCCAGGGGAGCAACCTCACACAAAAGGCGTAGCTTGCCCCTTGGCTTTGCAGGGTCTTTCGTGTCAGCCGGGTACATGAATATGCCGCCATATAGGAGGTTCCTGTGGAAGTCAGCCACCAAAGAACCAATATATCTGGCCGCGTATGGCTTTCCCCTTTCATTTTCCGGGCTCTTGAAATAATTCACTACTTTTTTTGTCCTCTCGTCCCAGTAACTTGTATAGGCCTCGTTGACAGAATAGACCTTTCCCCTTTCAGGGATCTTGATATCCTGGTGAGAAAGCAGAAATTCGCCTACTGACGGGTCAAGGGTAAAGCCATTCACACCTTTGCCTGTTGTATAGACCAGCATTGTGCTGGGACCGTAAATGAAATAGCCTGCCGCCACCTGCTTCGATCCACGGCGGAGGAAGTCGTCAAGGGTTACATAGGGCCTGTCACTTACCTTTCGATGGATCGAGAAAATTGTGCCGATGTTGACATTTGCGTCGATGTTGGATGAGCCGTCCAGGGGATCGAAGGTCAGGAGGTAGTCTTCCATGGGTAGGTCTTCCGGGACCGGTATGATGTCGGCGTTTTCTTCAGAGGACATGGCACAGACCACACCGGTCCGCTCCATCCTATAGATGAGCACGTGGTTTGCAAAATCATCCAGCTTGCGTACGCGCTCCCCCTGCACATTGATATCACCCGTGAGACCCAGGATGTCGACAAGCCCTGCCTTATTGACCTCTCGAGATATAATCTTTGCGGCGAAGATAAGCTCTTGCAGAAGCCTTGTCAGCCGCCCTGTGGCTGCGGGAGATTCTTTTTGGTGAATCAACAGATGTTCAGTGACAGTAATGCCTAATCCCTTCATTTTTTACTCCTTTCCGGATAAATTTGTCCCAGTTTCTATAGTAGCGCATATAATAAATATTAGTTTATTAACAGAAAATGTTTTTTATATTGAAGATTTGTGCTTGACGACCATTGGCAATATGCGTTATTTCAATTGGTTGAATCAAAGCAAAAAAAGTTTTCATGAGTAGTTTCCGTATTTTTTTTAAATTATGATATCATATTAATAGTCCCCTTGGCAAAGCTTAAAAGAATAGTCTCTCTGCGGTAGATGGTTATTCATGATCTATATCCTGTTCAGAGGGGGCATTATGCCAACATTGCATATTTATCGGATCACAGTAATGTGCCTTGGTCAATAAATTTATGGAGGATTAAAATATATGTCTTTGGATGAAATCAAGATTAGCCGAGCTATTTTAAGCCGTTTTATGGCCAAGTTTTCTGACTGCCTTGAACTGGATGTTGCAATTGTCGGTGCTGGTCCATCAGGCCTTATGGCAGCCCTGCGTCTTGCCCAAAAGGGCCACAAAGTAGCTATTTTTGAAAGGAAACTCAGTATTGGCGGGGGAATGTGGGGCGGCGGCATGATGTTCAACGAGATAGTAGTTCAAGAGCAAGGGGCTGTTATCCTTAAGGACCTCGGCATTTCTGTAGAGGATGCAGGAGACGGATATTACACAGCCGACTCTGTAGAGTGCACTTCAACACTGACCAGTCTTGCCTGTAAAGCCGGTGCCAGGATTTTTAATCTTATGACAGTAGAAGACGTGTTGGTCCGGGAGAACAGGGTCACCGGTCTGGTGATTAACTGGAGTGCCGTGGATATTGCGGGATTCCATGTAGATCCCCTGGCTGTCAGGGCCGAATATGTTGTAGAGAGTACCGGCCATGACACAGAGATTCTCAGAGTCATACAGAATAAAATAGGCGAAAGGCTTCTCACAGATACAGGGGAAATAATGGGAGAGCGGTCCATGTGGGCAGAGGTCGCAGAGAACACTACATTGGAGAATACCAAGGAGGCCTTCCCTGGCGTCTTTGTCGCCGGCATGGCAGCTAACGCCACCTTTGGGTCGTTTCGTATGGGGCCTATTTTCGGGGGTATGTTATTGTCCGGTGAAAGGGTGGCTGAATTGATAGATGAGAGGCTTAGCTCTTAGAAACAATAAATTCCAAAAAAAGTCTTACATCATTTATGTCAAAACCCTCATCAAAAGCCAATAAAAACAGCCGCAGAAAGAGGTCCCACAAAAAAAGGCCTTTTGCATGTGTACAGCCGGCCCAACGCTTACCCGCTGAACAACCCAGTCTATTTGGCGATACGGGAAACCATCCCGGGATAATTTCACGTCCCGAACACTGTATCAGCCGGAAAGATATAGACAGGGAGGCATTGAAGGTCCTCTACTGTCTGAAGGACAATGGCTATATAGCCTATCTGGTTGGCGGGAGTGTAAGGGACTTGCTTCTTGGCAGGCGCCCAAAGGATTTTGATATCGGAACTAACGCCAGGCCTGAAGATCTGAAAAAACTTTTTCGTAACAGCCGGATCATAGGCAAGCGTTTCAGGCTGGTTCACGTATATTTCCGAGGCGGGAAAATAATTGAGGTATCAACCTTCAGGTGTCGGAGTGACTACGATGACCGGGAAGCTGCGCGTGAGGGGATTAGGGATACCCATATTTTTGGTTCTCCCCAGGAGGATGCCTTTCGCAGAGACCTCACTATCAATGGACTTTTCTACAATATCGCAGACTTCAGTATAATTGATTACATAGGGGGCATGGCAGACCTTAAACAGGGGATTATCAAGTTCATAGGTAATGATCCGGAACACAGATGCCTGAAGGACCCTGTGAGGATGATGCGTGCTGTAAGACACGCGGCCAGGACTGGTTTTACAATAGAGACCAATACCTGGGAGAGCATACTCAAGCACAGCGACAAGCTTCGTCTATGTGCAATTTCGAGGGTAAGGGACGAGTGGATCAAGGATTTACGTTCCGGATATAGCAGGCCATGGGCCGAGCTCATGCTTAAGAGCGGGCTGTTTGCCTCGGTCTTTTCCGGTTATATTTCAGCCCTTGAGAGCAAGGAAAAGGGGCTGGTTCGAAAGCTGCTTTTCGGGCTTCTTGGGCATCTTGATCGCAGGGTAAATGATGGTGTTGAAGTCAGTGAGGCCATTATGCTGGCCCTCTTCACGTACCCTCGGCTCTGTGTAACACCAGAGTGGAAAGCTCTCGATGTTGACCGTCTGAAGTGGCCTACTTATGAAGTAAGGTCCATGTTGAGCGAGATTCTCTATCCGTATGATTTCAGGAGATCAGTAAGAGACATAGCAGCTCAAATCCTGTCCAGTCAGTGGAACATCTCTATATGTCTTGCAAAGGGTAAGTGGCCCAAGCGTGTTTGGAATAAGGCCACGTTCCGGGAGTCCGTCATGTTTTATGATTTAGTACAAGAGGTCTTGGGGCAACCGGTCATTGGTCCTGATCCACATCTCCGTCCAGGACCAAAACCTTTAAAGAAATCCCGCAGAAGGAAGCGACGTCCTCAACCTACCAAACGTTTAGCATCAGAACCTGAGGAAATCCACGTATGAAGCTGCATCAAAATGCCAAAGAGCTGGTCTTGATAGAAGTAGATGGGCTTGGACTGATATTGGGAGAAATCAGATACAATCGTCAGACCGAGACTGTAAACTTCGCTCTGGAAAAGGCGGCTTTTTTTGATCTCTACTTTCCGTGTACCGTGTTATATGATCAGAAGCTTGGTCCTGTTGTCCATCCTCACGTTCTCACAGCCATGACGGTCTCTTCTATCCGGATACAGCGGACCAGGGTATCCTTTTTTGTCCTGGAGCCAGACATTAATCCTAAGCTGATTCAGCAGTATCATCATCTGCTGGAGGCTGTCTTACTTAAGCAAGGTGTCTCATCACCTCGGGAAACCAGTAAGGATCATGGACCGCACAAAACTAAGCCGTCCGGCAGCTCGAAAATCATTAGCCTTAGCGATCGCAAGGAAAAACAATAGGGCCGATGCTTGCTTTTCCGGATATCGATCCGGTAATAATCCGTATCGGTCCAATAGGTATTCACTGGTACGGTCTTATGTACCTGCTCGGTTTCGGGGCTGCTTACCTGTTAGTACGAAAGCAAATTTTTGAAGAGTGTCAAAATGCCCTTTCCGACTCCCAATATCATGGGCCTTCCGCTGTATCTCAATTAAGTCAACTGGAGGGAATTTTATTCTCTCTGGTTTTAGGGATCATTTTGGGAGGCAGGTTGGGCTATGTACTATTTTATAACTTTTCCTACTTTCTTGAGCATCCTTTAGAGATATTTGCTGTCTGGCACGGAGGCATGTCCTTTCATGGAGGAGTGGCAGGAGTTATTTTTTCCGGATGGATATATTGCAAAAGACATGATTTGAACTTCTGGAAGTGGTCTGATCGCTTTGTGGTCACTGCGCCGGTGGGCCTCGGCCTGGGACGTATAGGGAATTTTATTAACGGAGAGCTGTTCGGCCGTCCTGCTGATGTGCCATGGGCCATGATCTTTCCCCGGGGAGGGCAGGTGCCCCGGCACCCGTCTCAGCTTTACGAGGCCCTGCTTGAAGGACTTTTCCTATTTCTTGTCCTGTGGCCTCTCCGTCGTAAAGCTTGGCCATACGGGAGGAAGCTGGCCCTTTTCCTGGTCCTCTATGCCATATGTCGTATAGTGGTTGAATTTTTTCGAGAACCGGATCCACAGATGGGCTATGTCTTTTTGAGCTGGATAACTATGGGACAGTTGTTGAGCCTGGTGCTTCTCGCGCTTGGAATAATCCTCTGGTGGGCCAGAGGGAGGAATGCATAAGCGCTAAGTTGTTTTGCAAACGTTCACTGGTTGCATTAAAAGATGAACATCGAACATCCAACATCGAATGAAAAACGAATATCCAATACCGAACATTCAACGGCTATTTCTGTTGAGATAGCTTGCAAGAGCAATCATCAATCATCAATCCAAAGGCCAGTTCTTGCAGCGACCTAGAGCCAGTTCCAGGTTATACGCAACAGTGAGGAGCTTTGCTTCCTCAAAGTGTCCTGCCATTAATTGAAGTCCTATGGGGAGTCCGCTGCTATTTAAGCCGCAGGGCACGGAAATCCCTGGGATGCCTGCCAGGTTTACCGGAATTGTAAAGATATCAGACAGGTACATCTGAAGCGGGTCGTCTGCTTTCTCACCAAGCCTAAACGCCGTAGTCGGTGCAACAGGGGCGGCAATCACATCACATTTTTCAAATGCCTTTTTAAAATCCCGGGTAATAAGAGTCCGAACCCGGGAGGCCTTTTTATAATATGCGTCGTAGTATCCGGCTGAAAGGGAATAGGTCCCTATCATTATCCTCCTCTTGACCTCCGGGCCGAAACCTAGAGACCTGGTCTTTTTATACATATCCATGAGGTTTTTATAGTCCGGGGCACGTAATCCATACTTTACTCCATCGTAACGTGAGAGATTGGAAGAGGCCTCGACAGGTGCGATAATGTAGTATGTGGCAACTGCATACTCTGTGTGAGGAAGGCTTACCTCCACCACTTCGGCTCCTTGGGATTTCAGGGCGGAAACGGCACGCTTAACGGTCTTTTTCACCTCCGGGTCAAGACCTGAAATAAAATATTCCTTGGGAATTCCTAATGTATAATTCTTAAGACCCGGAATCAGGGAGCCGGTGTAGTCAGGCACGTCTCTGAGTACAGAGGTGGAGTCCCTGGTATCATGGCCGGATATGGCGTTCAACAGCAGGGCGCAATCAGTAACGTCCCTTGAAATGGGTCCTATCTGGTCAAGTGAGGAAGCAAAGGCCACAAGACCGAATCTCGATACTGTGCCGTATGTAGGTTTCAGACCTACAACACCACAGTATGAGGCAGGCTGGCGTATCGATCCGCCTGTATCCGAGCCCAATGAACCTGCACAGGCCCTGGCAGCAACAGATGCCGCTGAACCACCGCTTGATCCACCAGGGATTCGTTCAAGGTCCCAGGGATTGTGAGTAGGATGATAGGCAGAGTTCTCCGTGGATGATCCCATGGCAAACTCATCCATATTTAACTTGCCCAGCATTACCGCCCCATGGGCATCGAGTTTTTCCATTACTGTGGCATTATAGGGTGGTACAAAATTTTCAAGTATTTTAGATCCACATGTGGTCCTAACTCCTCTGGTACAGATAACATCTTTAATGCCCAAGGGAATTCCCGTAAGAGGAGTAACGTGGTCTGCCTTTTTAAGGCGTCTATCCGCCTCTTCTGCCTGGGTCAAGGCCTTGTCTGCGGTCACTGTCAGATAGGCCCTGATTTTTGGATCAACTTCACCTATCCTGTCCAGATAGGCCCTTGTAACCTCAACTGCGGAAACCTCTCTTCTGCTGAGGATATCGTGGAGCTCATGTATGCTTAGATCGATCAGACTTGGCATCTTGTACTTCCTTAATCAGATAATTGCACTGCAAAAACTCTGAAATATGATTCCGCTCAAAAAGCCCGAGATGCAAGGCGCGAAATTTTCCAGGCATGAGACGTACTTATCGTACGTCGCAGTGACTGGAAAATTGAAGCAACGCCGCAGATTGGGTTTTTTCAGCGGAATCATCAGATAATTTTTGGTACCACAAATCCCTCCTCTTCCTGTTCAGGTGCGTTGGAGAGAATTTTTTCAACCGGCAAAGAGGGCCTTACTTCGTCCTTTCTAAAAACATTCGTGAGTTCCAGTGCATGGGTGGTGGGCTCAACCCGGCTTGTATCCAGCTCTTCTAATTTGCTTATATATCCTAGTATGTCATTTATTTGTCTATTGAAGTTTTCAATTTCAGACGGACCAAAGTTGAGCCGGGCCAAGTGGGCCACATGTTCAATTTCAGAGGTAGTTATTTTCACGAACGTAGAATCTCCTTTTTGTATTTTTCCCAATTTCCAATTTCACTGCCATATTTTTCACATGATTTACCACAAGGCAGAAAAAAACCCAATAGCACATACCTTATTTCCTTGCCATTGCGGCTTCAGGGGCAGATTGACCATGTGCTATAATAAGGCAAGTAAAAAAAATCGATAAAAAATTAAAGTCGATCAGATATTTTTCCGATAAATTAAATACCTCCTTAGAATGGCTTTCCAAAGCCCTTCTTCTCCTTTTGTGGGGCCTCGGCTTAAACCCGCCGGGGCCTCCTTCTTTTTGATCATACAATATGACACATAGTGCAATTTGTGCTTTGAGCATTTTTCATCAGCTGTTCAGTTCTTAAAAAAGTTTTTTCTGCCTTGGTCTTCGGGGTTTTTTTGGTTTTTGGGCCTTTTCTCTGACCAGGAGTTTTTCAGGGATATCGGCAATAAAGGGGCTTGGGCCGCCATGCATCATCTGTCCAAAAAGTCTTCGGTGTTTCACATGGCTCAGGTATATTTCTTCAGATGCCCTGGTAAGGCCTACGTAAAAAAGCCGTCTCTCCTCTTCCTGGTCTGCCTCTTTCCATGGAAGTATCCCTGGCTCACATCCGATCAGGAAGACTACCGGGAACTCAAGGCCCTTGGCCGCATGGATCGAAAGTAGGGACACGGCTTCTATGTTGATATCCAGCAGGTCGGCCTCGTTACGAAGCAGGACTGCAAGGGAATCCACATGCGGATATCTTTTGATGGCACGCGCAAGGGTCCTGAGAAGAGGCCTGTTTGGGTCGAGATCAAGAATATCGATTATGTAACTCAGGAGTTGAGGACCATCTTTGCCCTGAAGTCCGGGTTTTAAGTCCGGAAGTTTTCTGTTCCACAGATCCTTACCTCCCGGGAGCTTTAACAGATGATACCGGACAGTTCGTCCCTTCAGGACCTCCCAGAGACGCCATATAGAGCGAAGTTCTTTTTGGGCAAGCAGATCAGGGGTATCTGCCCGCTGAAAGGGTATCCCCTGTCTTGATAGCGCTTCGGCAACCGGGTTTCCCAACGCTTTGGCCCTGAAGAGTATTGCTACATCTGAAAGGCTTCTCAGGGTGTTACCGCCGGCTGTGCCGCTGTCAAGTGAAACAAAGCTGAGCCCACCCACTATCTGCTCAATTGTCCTTGCCACCCACTTTGCCTCAGATGAGGGATCTTCAAAGGGTTTAATCCTGATTTTCGGCGTTTTGTGCTTGACGGATTTCAGACGCACAGCCGATCTGTCTTTGATGATACTTGTTGCCGCGTCGAGAAATACTTGGGGACATCTGTAGACAGTGTCCAGGACCACGGTTTTAACATCCTCGAAATCCGTATTAAAACAATGTATGAATTCAGGACTTGCGCCCCTGAATCCGTAAATGGCCTGGTTTGGGTCACCGATTACCGTGATGTTTCCGTCTTTCCTTGCCATTGACTTTATCAGGCTATACTGGGCAGGACTTATGTCCTGGAATTCATCTACCAGGACAAAGGGTAAATCCCTATGAAATTTTGCCCTTATTTCAGTATGTTCGAGGAGCCGCAGGGCCTCCAGGAGAAGGTCGTCATAGTCCCAAAGACCATATTTTTCAAGGAGTCCATGATATGCCCGAATCAGGGCCTCCATATCTTCGTCTTCATTTATCCTCGGGGGGAAGTGCTGCTTGGCCTTTGAGATACGTTCATAAAGTCCTTGAGGTTTTGGGTTTGATAATCCCAATTTCTTTGCCGCCTCTTGGCAAAGGTCCTTGGCGTCTTTCTCGTCTATGGGAAGCCGTGCGTCTTCACCCAGGGTCTGTTTTAAAAATCCAAGTGCCCAGCCATGGAATGTGCTTATTTTTGGGATTTTTTGCCCATTATGTATGTGCTCCGTGGAGGATTCGCTGTCCAGGAGCAGGGATACGCGCTCGGAGATCTCCTTTGCTGCCTGGTTGGTAAAGGTCATGGCAAGTATCTGGTCAGGTTTGGCAGCACCTGTTTCTATAAGGTGTCCGATTCGGTAGCTGAGGACCCTGGTTTTACCTGTGCCGGGTCCTGCAACAACAAGAAGCGGGCCGACCCTGTGTGCTACTGCCTTAAACTGAGTTGGATTTAGATTTGCAGACCAGTTAATCATTATAGTTAGTGCCTGAACGGAAACCCTAAATTTTGTTTTTTCAATTTAGGAACGGGAGATAAATAAGTTGAACAAAAATTAACAGGATTTTTTGTTGTAT